>NZ_MUZW01000061.1:0-138007 GCF_003266085.1 Methanosphaera sp. DEW79
TTTTAACAAATATTTCTACTAATTCTAAAAACAAATCAAAAAAATAATTAAATCTTATTTTATAAAACAAACTTTTAATTAAAACAGCATACTATAATATATACATACAAAAAAAAATTTTAATGAAAAAAGAATAGATGATTAAATTGATGGGTATAATTGTAGGTGCTGGACGTATAGGTTATAATTTAGCAAGAAATATGGCTGAAAAACATGATATAACACTTATTGATAAAGATAAGGAACTATGTGAAAAAACAAATTATCTACTTGATTGTTATGTTATTCATGGAACTGGTACAAATACTAAAATTCTTGAAGATGCTGATATAACAAAAGCAGACTTTTTTGTTGCAACAACAGGAAATGATGAAGTAAATCTTTTATCATCAGTATATGCTAAAGAACATGGTGTTAATATAATTATATCAAGATTAAATAACACAGAACATGCTGAAATATTCACTAAATTTAATATACCCTTTATTAATCCTGAAACTAGTGCTATGAGACTTATTGCAAGAAGTATTGTACGACCAACTGCACAATCACTAGTATCATTAGGACAAGGAAATGCTGAAATTTTAGAATTAAAAGTTAAAAATAAAGATCTTGCATTCATACCCATCTCTGAAATTGAAAATAACACAGATAAATTTATCATAGTTATGGTGTATACAGATAATGAAACTATTATTCCAACCAAAGAAACAATGCTTGGATATGATGATAGTGTAGCAGTACTTGTAAAAACTGAATATGTAAATGAAATACAAGACTTATTTACTAAAAATACATCAGAACTTGAATAATATAACTATATTGGGGTTTGAAAATGATTAATCCTAAAATAATTACATTATCTAACTTCTTAAGAAAAGAAGGAATGATTGTAAGTATACGCAGTACAATAACAGCAGCAAATATTTGGGAGAAATATCATGAAACATTTAATGATGAAGAAATTAAAGAATCATTAAAATGTATTTATGTTAAAAATAGGGAAGATATACATAAATTTGATCTTATATACAACAGATTATTTTCGAAAAAAATAGAAAGAAAAACAAAAAGACAAAAACAAGAACCTAGACAAAAATATGACAATACTTCCAATAATGAAATTAAAAGTCAAAAAAGTAATCCAAATACAGAATATCTTGAAAACCAAGAATTAATTGAAAATAGAAAACAAAAAAAAGTAATTAATGATAAATTAATGAAGGAGAGTATAGTACTTTTAGATAATAATGATAGACGAGTATTTGATATATGTCAAAGACTAAGTAAAAAAATAGCTAACCAGCGTTCTAAACGTAAAAAACGTTCTCATTCACACAATATAAATATGCCAAATACTATCAGATATAATCTTAAAAATGGTGGACATTTAGTAAAATTAATTCATCAAAAACCACCTAAAAAAAAGACAAAACAAATATTTCTCTGTGATATTAGTGGTTCATGTGAATGGGTAAGTACATGGTTTTTTGCAATATTATATGGTTGTTATAAAACATTTGATAAAATAACAGTTTATGATTTTGATAATAAAATCATTGATGTGACAGATTCATTAACCTCAGAATATGAAAATACCTATCAAATAAATTTTGCACATCAACGATTAGGCATTAGACCCTTTGGACAATCAGATATGACCACATCATTTAAACAATTTCGAGATGAGGCAACACTAAACAACCATACAGATGTAATAATATTAACAGATTGTAGAGATTGGACAGGTAAACGTGAAAATGGAGTTCTTGAAAGTGCAACAATACTTCATGAAATTGTTCAAAAATCACGTAAAGTTATTATATTAAATCCAGAGAAGAAAATCAGATGGAAAACAAGAACCAGTTGTGTATCTGACTATGAACAAGCAGGTGCTATAATCTATGAAACAGGTACTTTAGATCAGTTTGCTAGAGTTATAAGTGCATTATAATACTTAAAAAAATATAAAAGATGAATATGATTAACAATAAAATTCTAACATTGAGTCAATTTCTAAGATTTGAGGGAATAAATGTCAGTATTAGAAGTACAATTAGGGCTTCAAATATATGGGATAACTTTCATAACAAATTTAATTCAGAAGAATTAAAAGATGCTCTGAGAAGTGTTTATGTTAAAAATAAGGAAGATATTCCCAGATTTGAACGCTCTTATGATTATGTTTTTATATATAATAAATCTATTGAAAATAATCCCCTCAAACAAGATCATGTTGAAATAAATACTACAAACCATAAAACTAATCAAAAACAAAAAAAAGTAGAAAAGGATACTACTCGAGAAACAATAATTAAAAGACGTTTAAAACAGAAAAAAATTGTGGATGAAAGCATTTTAGATGAGGAATTTGTTAGATTAGATACTATCGATTATAGAGTTTATGATATATGTAGAGATTTTAGTAAAAAAGTAGCTAATCATAGATCTATACGAAAAAAAAGTAAAAAATCCAGAAGTGTAAATATTCCTAAAACAATTAGGAAAAATCTTAAAAATGGTGGACATTTAATAAATCTTATTCATCAAACTCCTCCAATGCATAAATCAAAACATATATTTCTCTGTGATATTAGTGGTTCATGTGAATGGGCAACAACATGGTTTTTTGCAATGCTTACTGGATGTCATGATTCATTTGATAAATTAACATTATATAATTTTGATAATAGAGTAATTGATGTAACACATGCACTTGATTCTACTTTTAAAAATTCATATCAAATAAATGTAGGTTTACAATCATTAGGTCTTAGACCTAGAGGTCATTCAGATATGACTAAATCATTTAATCAGTTTTTAAAAGAATCTGAATTAAATAAACATACTGATGTTATATTACTTACAGATTGTAGAGATTGGACAGGTAAACGAACTAATGGTGTCCTTGAGAGTGCTAAGGTTTTACATAAAATAATTATTAAATCTAGAAATGTTATTATTTTAAATCCCGAGAATAAGTATAGGTGGAACACTCCCACAAGTTGTGTTAGGGATTATCAGGAAGTTGGTGCAAAAGTTTATGAAACAAGCACCCTTAAACAGTTTGCTAAGGTAATTAAAGAAATATAAAAAGGGATTAATCCCTTAATAAATCTTTAAAAAAGGACATATCTACATTATTTGCAAATAAATCTCCAAGTTGATCATAGTTTACTCTTTTTGATTCTTTAAAGTCATCTTTTGTTAGGCCTAATGGTTTTAATCCCTTGTTTATACGTAGCTGATCTGTGAATTTTCTTCTAAATTCAAAGTTATGGAATATTCCATGGAAGTATGTTCCACACACATTACCATTTATTGCTCCATCATAGAGACCTGATTCATCATTACCTTGTCCTTTTTTTATTTTAATTAATGGTTCTACATCACCAAGTATTGTTATACCTTCATGTAATTCATAACCTGTTACTTTAGTATCTTTTTCAAATCCAAGTGAACTATCTTTTATTATTGTACCTTCACTTTGTTGAACAACTTTTTCTATTTGTCCAAATTCAGTAGTCATATCAAGTAGTCCTAATCCTTCTACAGATCCATACTTTGATTCAGAACATGACTCATCTATTATGTTATTAGACAACATTTGATATCCACCACAGATTCCAAATATTGGTATTTCTTTTGAGATTTTTTTAATTTTATCAAATGCTCCTGATTTTTTAAGTTCTACTAAGTCATTTACAGTATTTCTTGTTCCAGGTATTATTAATGCATCTAAGTCTTCAAGGTCATCATAAATACTTACTAATTTTATTCCAATATCCTCTTCATAGTCAAGTGGATCTATATCTGTGAAGTTAGAAATTCTTGGTAGACGTAGCGTTCCAATTGTTATTTTTTCATTTTCACTAAAATGATGTGTTGATAAGGAAGCTGAATCCTCTTCTGGTAAATTTAATGTCTCATCATATGGTATTATTCCAATAACTGGAATATTTGTTAGTTCTTCTATTTTTTCAATACCTGGTTTTAGTACATCAGCATTTCCTCTAAATTTATTGATAATAACTGCTTTTATACGTTTTCTATCTTCTTCAGGTATTAAAAAATATGTTCCAACTATTGATGCGAATACTCCACCTTGATCTATATCTGCTACTAATATTACATCTGCATCAGTCATCCGGGCTATTAACATGTTTGCCAAGTCTTTATCATACATGTTAATTTCTGCAGGTGATCCTGCCCCTTCTATAACTGTTATATCATAATCTTCTTTAAGATATTCTAAAGATTCTTCAATTGCTTTAATTGCTTGTGTTCTGAAGTTATTTTGATAATCATCAAATCTCATATTTCCTGCAGGTTTTCCTTGAACAATCACTTGCGAAGTAAAATCTTCTTTTGGTTTAAGTAATATTGGGTTCATATTACAGTTTGGTTCTATTCCTGCTGCTTCTGATTGCATAACTTGTGCTATAGACATTTCATCATTATCAACTGTAGTATATGAATTTAAGGACATGTTTTGTGATTTAAATGGTGTTACTCTATATCCTTTTCTTGATAATAAATTACATAATGCTGCTACAGTTAATGTTTTTCCAGCATTTGATGATGTACCTTGAAACATTATATATTTCATTAATTTATCCCACCATATATTTTGTTAAATTTGATAGTTTTATATTTGTATTAGTTAAAATTTAATACTATTGAAAAAATAATAGATACACGACATTATAATTGTAATATTTTCTAAAAAATAAAAGCACTATATATTATATTGAGAAATAGTAGGTTTTAAATACCTGCGGTTACTTAAATTTATTATGAACTTTAAATATATAATAAATATAGAAAAATATTAAAAAAAAAAGTATTAGGATAACAATTAAAAATATAACATAATTAAAAGGAGGGTTAAATATAACCAATGAAATAAATAATGAAGAGAAAAAAGAAGAAACCGTCCTTCAAAATAATGAAAAAGAAAATCAGGAAAACACAAACAACACAGAAAATACTAACAAAGACAAAACCGACTTAACAAAACATGTTGTATCTGAAATTAATCCAGAAGAATATATTGATACAGATGAAATAGACATACCACCCATGTTAATTGACCAAATAATTGGACAAGAAGAAGCAGTGGAAACTATAAAAAAAGCTGCAAAACAAAGACGTAATGTTCTACTTATAGGAGAACCTGGTATTGGTAAATCCATGATAGCTAAAGCAATGGCAGAATTATTACCACCTGAAGATTTACAAGACATACTAGTATATCCCAATGTTGAAGATACAAACAATCCATTAGTTGGAGTTATGCCGGCAGGTCAAGGTAAAAAAGTAATCGAAAATGCTAAAAAACAAAATAAAGGCCAAGAAGAACGTAGAAACATACTGATGATTACTATAATTGCATTTATTATGGCAATAGGATTTTTAACAAATCAATTCCTAAGTGCAATAATTGCTGTGGGAATAGTGTTCTTTGCACTCTACCAACTCAGACCAAAAGGACAACAATCAACACCAAAACTTCTTATAAATAGTGATGGTAAAGAAGTAGCACCATTTGTTGATGCTACTGGAGCACATGCAGGTGCATTACTTGGTGATGTAAGACACGACCCATACCAATCTGGAGGATTAGGAACTCCAGCTCATGAAAGAGTAGAAAGTGGAATGATACACAGAGCAAACAAAGGAGTACTATACATAGATGAAATCGGTACAATGACCATGAAAACACAACAAGAACTCCTAACAGCAATGCAAGAACACAAGTACCAAATTACAGGACAAAGTGATAACAGTAGTGGAGCAATGGTTAGAACAAATCCAGTTCCATGTGATTTTGTATTAGTTGCATCAGGAAACATGGAAGTATTAAAAGATATGCATATAGCACTTAGATCAAGAATACGTGGATATGGATATGAAGTATTCATGAAAGATTCCATGAAAGACACCCCTGAAAATCGTAAAAAATTAGGTCAATTTGTAGCACAAGAAGTTAAAAACGATGGAAGAATACCACATTTTACAAAAGAAGCAGTAGCAGAAGTTATTAAAGAAGCACAACGTAGAGCTGGAAAAAAAGATGCTTTAACACTCAAACTAAGAGATCTTGGTGGACTTGTAAGGGCTGCTGGAGATGTAGCTGTTGAAGAAAATGCTAAAGAAGTAACAGTAGAACATGTACATGAAGCAAGAAAACAATCAAGAACATTAGAACAACAAATAGCAGACAGATACATATCCCAAAGAAAAGAATACAGTGTATTCTCAAATGAAGGATCTAAAATTGGTTGTATCAATGGTTTAGCAGTTATAGGAAATTCAAGTGGTATTGTTCTACCAATAGCAGCAGAAGCAGCACCATCCCAGAGTAAAGAAGAAGGTAAAATAATTGCAGCAGGTAAACTTGGAGATATAGCAAAAGAAGCTGTGCAAAATGTTGGTGCTATTATTAAAAAAAGTATTGGTACTGACATATCAAATTATGATATACACATCCAATTTGTACAATCATATGATGGAGTAGAAGGAGATAGTGCAAGTGTATCTATGGCTACAGCAATTATTTCAGCAATAGAAAACATACCAATCGATCAAACACTAGCATTAACTGGTTCATTAAGTGTAAGGGGAACAGTACTTCCAATTGGTGGAGCAACATATAAAATAGAAGCTGCTGCTGAATCTGGAATGAAAAAAGTACTTATACCTGCATCAAACATGGATGATGTACTTATTGATAAAAAATATGTAGATCAAATCGAGATTATTCCAGTTAAAACATTGACTGATGTATTAGAACATGCACTTGTAGGACCTCAAAAAGATGAATTTATCAAAAGTCTAAAAGAAAATAAAATTGATAAAATAAAAAATTACATACCAAATCCCACAGACATAATCAATTCTAAACCTTCCAAAAGTAACAATTAAATAATAACCTCTTCTTTTTTTATTTTTTAAAAATCATTATTAACTATTTTCCAAGATATACATAAATAGTAATAAGTAGAAAAATTAACACTAGAAATAAAAAAATAATAATTCTTTTTTTTAAAATAATACTAAAATTTAAAATAAAAAAAGAACATAATATTCATTTTAAAAGATGTAACATAAGTAATAGAAGAATACGCCAGTATTATTACACAGAATATCCTATAAAATGAAAGAAATATAAAAAGATAATTATACTCTGAAACAGGAGAACCAAAAAATGGAAAAATTAAAATTTAAAGACTTAAATATATCTCCCGAAATACAAAAAGCAGTTGCAGATATGGGTTTTGAAGAAGCATCACCTATTCAATCATTAGCAATACCTCAAATATTAGCCCATAAAGATGTTACTGGTCAAGCTCAAACTGGAACTGGTAAAACTGCTGCATTTGGAATACCATTACTTGAAAATATAGATAGTGAAGATAATAATTTACAAGCAATTATTTTATGTCCTACACGTGAATTAGCAATACAAGTAGCAGAAGAATTAAGAAAATTATCTGTTTACCTTCCTAAAATAGATGTACTTCCAGTTTATGGTGGTCAACCAATAGATAGACAAATTAAAGCATTACAAAAAGGTGTTCAAATAATAATAGGTACACCAGGACGTGTAATGGATCATATTGATAGGGGAACTTTAAGTTTAAATAACATTAAAACAGTAATCTTAGATGAAGCTGATGAAATGTTAGATATGGGTTTTAGAGAAGATATTGAATATATTTTAGAAGATATCCCATATGAAAGACAATTCCTATTATTCTCTGCAACATTACCTCAAGAAATACTTCAATTAGCACAGAGATACCAGACAAATCCAGAGATTGTTAAGGTTACAAAACATGAATTAACAACACCTGATGTTGAACAGAAATATTTTGAAGTTAAAGAAGATATGAAACTTGAACTATTATCTAGATTATTAGATTTACATGATTTTGATTTATCATTAGTATTTTGTAATACAAAAAGAAAAGTTGATAAACTTGTAAGTCACCTTCAAATAAGAGGATACCTTGCAGATGGATTACATGGCGATCTTACACAAAATCAAAGAGATCGAGTAATGAGTAAATTTAAAAAGGGAAATATCGAAATATTGGTTGCAACAGATGTTGCTGCTAGAGGTATTGATGTTGGTGGTGTTGAAGCAGTATTTAACTTTGATATACCAAATGATAATGAATATTATGTTCATAGAATAGGACGTACTGGAAGAGCTGGAAAAACTGGAAAAGCATACAGTTTCGTATCTGGACGTGAAATATATCAACTAAGAGATATTCAAAGATATGCTAAAACTAAAATAGAACAAGCACCTATTCCTGCCCTTAGTGATGTTGAAGAAGTTAAAAAAGATAACTTCATTGAAGAATTAAAAGAAAAAATTAATACTGAAGATATTTCCAAAGAAACATACATAATTGAAAAATTAGTTGAAGAAGACTATAACTCAATAGATATTGCTGCTACTTTACTTAAAGGAGTAATTGATGATAAACGTTATAAAGAAGAAGAATTTGGAGATACTGAAGCTCATGAAGGATTTGTACGTTTCTTTATGAGTGTTGGTAGAAAACAAAACATTACAATTAGTGTAATATTAAATTCCATCTATGAAAAAACTGGACTTACAGGTCATCAAATAGGTAACATTGACATATTTGATAATTTTTCATTTGTAGAAATTCCAAAGGCTAATGCTTCAGATTTCTATAGATTTATGGGTGATACCTATATAGAAAATAAACGTGCACATATAGAACCTGCACGACCTAGAGATAAATCTAAGAAAAACAATACCCGAAATAACAATAGGAATTTTAATAAAAAACGAGGACGTAAAAGTAAAAAATTTAATCCACATAGAAATGATTATCATCAAAAAGATAGTTATAGAAAGGATACTTATCGAAAAGAAAGTAAATTTAGAAAAGATAATTATGGAAATGAATCATATTAATTCATTCCCCAACTCTTTTTATTAAAGTAATTATATATTTTTCAAATGGTTAGCTATTGTTTTAGCCACACTTATTTTTGCAACTTCACTTTTTAATGTATTTGTTGCTTGTACAGAATTTGATCCAGCAGCATTTATTTTTAGTATAGCATCATTAACTAACACTGGATGAACACATATAACATCTACTGCCTTTGCACCTTGTTGTTTTAGTATGTTAATTGCATTTACAATAGTTCCACCAGTACTTATTATATCATCAATTATAATTACTGCTCTATTTTTAACAGAAATATTTTTAGTTTTTGTTTTAACTTTTTCTGGTGATAATCTTACTTTTTCTAAATAATCATGATCTGTGTTAAGTAGTGTTGCTACTTCTTTTGCAAAGTTTTCTGCTCCCTTATCTGGTGCTAATATAATAGGTTTCTTCTCAGGATAATTCTCACGTATATGTTCTGCTATTGCAGGCATTGCTGATAAATTATCTACAGGTATATCATATAAATCACATATACTTTCTTCATGTAAATTTATTGATATTAAATGTTTTACTCCCATTGTTTGAATTAATTTAGCTGTAGCTTTAGCTGATATACATTCTATTTCTTTAAATCTACGTTCTTGACGACTATATCCAAGATATGGTGATACAAGTGTTATATTTGTTACATTCATATCACTAAGAGTATCTAAAATAAAAAATAATTCCATCATATTTTCATCTTGAGGATATCCTGTAGATTGAATTATTATTACATGTTCATCTTCTGATATTTCATCTTTTATTCTAAAATATCTTTCACCATCAGGAAACTTCTTTGTTTCAACTGAACATAATTTATCATTCATTTCTCTTGCTACTTCTGTAGCTAATGCTTGTGATGCAGATCCACCAATAATCACTTAATACTACTCTCCTTATTTTATTCTAAATAATTACCATATGACTTTTATTAATATTATTCTATTAATATTCAAGTTATCTACTATTAATTTATGATTTTTATTTCTAATATATTTCATTAATTTTATCTAAAAAAAAATATTAAAAGTTAAACATTATAATACTATTTAGCACATATATAATAATTACAAAGAAAAATAAAATAAAATTAAATTAATTAATTTATATTGAAAAATACAATAGTGGAGTTAAAAAAAAATGCATGAATTATCCATGGCAAATAGTATGGTTGAAGCTATACTTGATACTGCAAAGAAAAATAATGCTATTAAAATAACTGAAGCCATTTTAGAAGTTGGAGAACTCACTATGCTTAATCCTGAACAGTTACGTTTTATGATGGATATTTTAAGAGAAGATACTATCTTCGAGGATGCTGAAATCATAATTAACATGATACCTATTGAAGTAGAATGTGAAGATTGTGGTTTTCATGGAATTAGTAAAACTGATGAAGGTATGGATCATTTAATGGCTGTAGCCACCTGTCCTGAATGTGACAACACTCATGTTCATATTCTAAAAGGACAAGAATGTAATATTAAAACTATAAAAATTGAGAGGGAAGATGAAAATGCATAATATTGCTAGTATAGAAGTTGAACAAGACATAATCCAAGCTAATGATAAATTAGCTTCTGAAAATAGAAAAAAATTTGAAGAAAAAGATATTTTTGCTGTTGATTTAGTTGGAGCTGTAGGTTCTGGTAAAACATCACTTCTTGAAACTTTAATTGATGAAATGGATGATAAAATCGGTGTTATTGCAGGAGATATACTAAGTAAATTCGATGCAAAAAGAATTGAAAATAAAAATGTACCTGTAAAAGGACTTAATACTGGAAAAGAATGTCATCTTGATGCTCATCTTGTTGAACATGCACTACCTGATATCCCATTAGATGACATTTCCATATTATTCATAGAAAATGTAGGAAACCTAATTTGTCCAGCTGACTTTAATCTTGGAGCACATGTTAGAACAGTTATTATCAGTGTAACTGAAGGTGATGATACTGCTGAGAAACATCCAATGATTTTTAAAGGAGCAGACATGGCTATTATCAACAAAGTAGATTTAGCTGAAGCTGTAGGTGCAGATGCTGATAAAATGGTTGAAGATGTTAAAACAATAAATCCTGATATACCTGTTGTTAAATGTAGTTTAAAAACTGGTGAAGGTGTAGATGAAATTATTAGTCTATACAAGAAATTCCAAAATAAAGAATAAGTTTTAAAAACTTATTTTATCTACTTTTTTTTTAAAAAAATAATAAATAGGATGCTATTGTTATGAAGATATGGATAGATATTGTAAATACACCCCATGTACGATTTTTTAATGGAATTATTAAAAAATTAAGAAAAGATGGACATGAAGTACTAATAACTGCTAGAGATTTTTCAAATATTCATGATTTACTTGATATTTTTGGATTAGAATATACATCTATTGGTGATCATGGAGTTACTCTTGAAGAAAAACTATTATCCAGTACAAAAAGAGCATACGATCTATCCAAATTTATTAGTAAAGAAGATATTGATATTGCAATTACTAAACATTCAATTGAACTTCCACGTGTAGCTTTTGGACTTGGAATTCCAAATATTTTTATTTTAGATAATGAACATGCAATTGCTGCTAATAAATTAACACTTCCATTAACAAACAAATTAATAATTCCAGAAATCTTTGATGTATGGAATACTATTAAATTTGGAATGAATCCCAACAACATTGTACAATACAATGGAACCTGTGAAATTACTCATCTTGAGGATTTTAAATACAATGAAAAGATATTAGAAACTCTTAACTTAGATTTAGATGATAATAAAAAAATTATTCTAATGAGACCTGAGCCTTCATTAGCATCATACTTACATACTGATTGTACAAAGTCTGTACTAACACCAATTGTTAATGAATTAAAAGACATTGCAAACATACTAGTTATTCCTAGATTTAAAGCACAAAGTACAATATTTAAAGATATTCCACATGTACATGTTATAAAAACACCTGTAGATACATTTAGTTTAACAAAAAGAGCAGATCTTTTAATTGGCGCTGGAGGTACTATGAATCGTGAAGCTGCACTGCTTAAAACTCCAGTAATTTCATGTTATCCTGGAAAAGTACTATCTGTAGATAAATATTACATTGAAAAAGGTTTAATGAAGCGTTCAACAGATTTAAATGAAATTATAAAGTTGGCTAAAGAATTATTAACAAAAAAATCTAAAGAAGTAGAATTAAAAACAGATAATCTTATTGATTTAATTGTTGATGAAATATATAAAACATACAAGGAATTTAATAAATAAAACATTAAAAATGGACTAGTCGGGAGTTGAACCCGAGGCCTCCGCCATGCCAAGGCGACACTCTACCAAGCTGAGCTACTAGCCCTTTAAAAAAATAATACTTAATTATTTTAATAATATGTTTTTATAATATTTATGTCTTATTATAAATTTTTTAAAAAATAGATATTATAATCACCATTAATTTAGTTTTTAACTTTTTTATAAACATACCTTTCCATTAAATGTAACTACTTATTTTTTTAATTTTACATAATTATTAATAAAACAAATGAAATAATATAAACATAGTTAAATTATAATGAAATAATTTATTATTCAAAAATTATAATAATTCAAAAAAAAATAGATTCAAAAATTGAATTTATTGGAGGATAGATGATTATATGGCATTAATAGCTACAAACCACCTTGCCTTAATAATTGAATTTGCTATATTAATGCATATTGGAATTCTTTTACTTTTAAATTTCCTACCATTAAATAGTAATGTGGTATACATGTTATCTTTGGTATTAGGTGCTGGAATAACTTTGATGTTTTTTATAGATGCAGTTTGCCTATTACTACCTATGCTCAGTCATCATGAGTTTACACACCCATATGGTCCTATAGCAATATTTGTTATAGTAACTTCGTGGGCAATGACGTATATGTTACAAGGACAAGGTGTAAGAACATCAAATTTAAAATTGTTGGTTTTACTTGAAACTATGGGTATAGCTATCTTTGGAGCAGTTGTTCATCGTGACTTCTTAATTATGTTCATTTTAGGTATTCTTATAGGATTTTTCATACTTGATAAAACCAATGGAAAAGGAAAACATGAACATTCAATATTAACACCACGAAATATGCTTCTTGTAGTTGTAGCAATGTTCTTATTATTTGGTATTATGGAAGGTTTATCTCAAGTATTACATATGGAAATTATAAGTCCATTATCAAGAATTGATCGTATGAATGCAAATCAATTTTCAAGTCTTAAATTAGTTATTGATAACACTAACTTATTTGGACATTCAGCAAATGCTACATATTGGGGAAATTCAAGTATGGGAAATAGTGATGGATACATATCACTACCATTAACATTCATAACATCCTTTGGTTTACCATTCCCATTGTTTTATGGTATCCTTGTTACAAAAAAAGACATAATAGATTATTTCTTACCAGGAATATTTGGAATTGGATTCGACTTTGGATATCTTGCATTAGCTGCTGTAATTATTTGGATTTTAGTAGTTATAATCATAGGACTTGTTATATTAAATAAATATAAATTACAACGTGAACGTGGAAGTAAACGATATATAGGAAGAGAAGCACTTTTAATAGGATCATTATCAGCATTTATTGCTCAAACAATTCTTGGATTGTTTATTATCACAAGGACAATTAATGGTTCAGCACTTGTAACCTATCTCTTCTTAAGTGCTATGGTTATGGCACATGTTGTAACAACAAAAAGATAAAACATAAACTCCCATTTTTACTCTTTTTTTTTAGAAAAAAATATTTTACATAAATATAAAAACTGTATTATAAGGAAGTTTTCATATGAAATTAAATATTGATAGTATTAGATGTGTTGGTTGTGGTTTATGTGAAAATGTATGTATTAAAAATCATATAAAAACTAAGCCATCACTTCATGAGGTAGACAATAATGAATGTTTTGAATGTGGACATTGCATGGCAATATGTCCTACAGGTACTATAACATTAAAGATATATGAAAATCAACCAGAACGTGTTGAAAAATATGATGCTACGAATATTCCAATAGAAACTAACGATCTTCTCCAACTATATAAACAACGTAGAAGTATTAGATGGTTTAAAAATAAACTAATAGATGAAAAAACGTTTAATACCTTATTTGAAGCAGCATATTATAGTCCTAGTGCTCAAAACATTCAAGATACAGAATTTGTAGTTATTACTAAAGAATTAGATGAATTTATAGAGTTTATATACCGTATCATAAAAGAAGATGAAGATAAATTTCCTCGTATAAAACAGTTAGGTGAATATCTTCAAGATAAAACATCATATAAACATAATCCACTACTCTGGGAAGGAAAACAATTGATTCTAGGATTTTCAACTGATATAACAAGTACTATTATTGCAATGACAAGACTAGAGTTACTTGCATATTCAATGGGTCTTGGAGGATTTTATTCATTTTTCATACAAAAAGCTGATGTTATTAATCATGATAAATTAATGGAATTTTTCCCATATATTGATTCTAATAAGCATATGCAATGTGCATTCATTATAGGTTATCCTAGAAAGAAATTTAAAAGAACAATACCACATAAGACTATAAAAATAACATATAAATAATTAATTCTTCCAATTATTTTAAAAAAAAATAATAAAATGATTAAATATTATTAAAAAAAAGATTATTTAGATAGAATTTACATATGAACATATATAATTAAAACAGAGAGTTTTGATAATATGAATATTATTACAACTATTGTAGGTAGTTACCCAACACGTAGTTTTAGAGCAGAAAGTTTTAATGAAAAAGTAACACAGACACTTGGATTATATGATCCATATAAACAAGCAATAAAAAATACTGTTACCTCTTTTGTTAATAAAGATATTGATATTATATGTGATGGACAAGTAAGAGGAGATATGGTGCAGATATTTGCTAGAAAAATCAATGGATTAAAAATCATAGAAAATACTACACATATCATTGGAAAAATTACTCCTGCAGCACATCCTATTTCTATACGTGATTTACAATTAGCATATAAAACAGCAAAAGCATTAAATCCTCAATATGAATTAAATGCTCCACTAGATGGTATATTTAAACATGAAATGAAGGGTATTAAAGGTATAATTACTGGTCCAACAACACTTGTTCATTCATCAATTATTGATAATTTTTATACTACTAAAGAAAATGCCATATATGATATGGCAAGAGCATTAAGTATTGAAGCTCAAGCAATTGAAAAATTTGGAGCATGTGCTCTGCAGATAGATGAACCATTTATTTCAACTGGTGCTGAAGATATAGAAGTTTCAAGAAAAGCTATTGAAATCATAGTTGATTCAGTAGATATTCCTGTAATATTACATGTATGTGGAGATCTAGAACATGTTTTAGGAGATTTATTAAAATTTAATGTTGATGTTCTTGACTTTGAATTTTCAGGAATGAAACAAAATATTGATCATCTAGAAAATAAATGGACATCTGATTGTAATAAACTATTAGGTATTGGTTGTGTAAATACTAAATTAAAATCTGTTGATAAAAAAGAGAATGTACATAAAACAATAAAGGATGTATTATCTATTACTAAAAGTAGTAATATTATACTTGATCCTGACTGTGGAATGCGTATGTTAGATAAAGATATTGCAGATGAAAAACTTGATATTTTAAAATATTTCAGAGAAAATGGTGTGTAAACAATGGCAAAATTTATTCGTACTAATTCAATATCACAAGCATGGCTTACATGTGTTAAAAAAATAATGCAAGAAGGACATGAAGTAACTGATGAAAGGGGAAGTTTAACTAAGGAACTTCAAAATGTAATTCTTGAAATTACAAATCCTAATGATAATACCATACCTGAATGTTCACCATGGCATGATGATAGACTTGAAACATATAAAAAGGAATTACTTGATCCTGATAATGAACAAGGATTTGTATATACATATGGTAACAGATTAAGACAGTATTTCAAAATAGATCAGATTGATACTTGTATCGAAAAATTAAATAATTGTCCCCAATCCCGAAGAGCTATTGCTATTACAATAGATCCAATTCAAGATAACAAGGTGGATGAAATCCCTTGTTTACAGGAAATAGCTTTTTTAATTAGGGATAATCAATTATATATGACAGATTTCTTTAGAAGCAATGATTGTGGTGGAGCAACATTTCCTAATCTTTTTGGTATAAGAGAGGTTGGTTATTATGTTGCTAAAAATACAGATACTGAACTTGTTAATATGGTTCATCATGCTATGAGCCTTCATATATATGAACATGACTGGGATAAATGTAGAGAAATTTTAAGAAAATATTAGTTATAATAATTTTTTTATAAAAATAGAAGAAAAATTATTAGTTAAAAAAAGCTAGATATAATATTATATTACCTATAATGAGAAATAACTCATTATTGATATATTTTAAATTATTATTTAATGGAGATAAAAGCATGAGTGAAAGTATGAACATAGCAGCAAAGAAAATTGCTGATAAAATGGTTCAAGATGCAGAAAAATTAAAAGTAATTCCATCAACATTATCCAATGGAACATCTATTATAGATTGTGGTGTTAATGCTAAGGGAAGTATTAAAGGTGGGGAATTATTTACAAAAGTATGTCTTGGTGGAATTTGTGATGTTGGAATTTCAATACCTGGTGACTTAAGTGATATAATGGCTATGCCTGCTGTTAAGGTTAAAACTGATTTTCCAGCATTAACCACTCTTGGTTCTCAGAAAGCAGGATGGAAAATAGATGTTAATGGATATTATGCTATAGGTTCTGGACCTGCTCAGACACATAAATTTAAAGATAATAACATTTATAAAATAACTAACTATATTGAAGATTCAGATATTGCAGTTATTACTCTTGAAGCAGATAAATTACCTGATGAAGATATTGCTAATTATATTGCAGATGAGTGTGGTGTAAAACCAGAAAATTTAACCATACTTGTTGCACCTACATCTTCTCTTGTTGGATCTATTCAAATATCTGGTAGAGCTCTTGAAACTGGAATATACAAAATGTATGAAATAATGAACTTCGATGTTACTAAAATTACATATGCTGCAGGTATTACCCCTATTACACCAGTTGATCCTGATAGTCTTAAAGCTATGGGTAAAACTAATGATGCTATCATGTTTGGTGGAAGAGCATATTATTATATTGAACCTGATGAAGGTGAAGATTTAGAAGAATTAGCTGCTAATTTACCATCATCTGCTTCTGATAATTATGGTCAAAGCTTTATTGAATTATTTAAAGAAGCAAATCAGGATTTCTATAAAATGCCTAAGGATATTTTTGCACCAGCACAAGTTATTGTTAATGATATGATAACTGGTCAAATGTTCCACACAGGATTTATAGATCTTAAACGTCTAAAAAAATCTTTTGAAGTTAAAGAAATAATTTATGAAAAATAATTTTTCAATAGGAGTGTTGTTAAATAATGTCAAAAAGAATAGGAATTTGTAGTACTACCTTTGCACGATTTGATATGGCAAGTGCAGCAATTAAACAAATAAAAAAACAAGTTACTGGTGTTAAATATATCGAACGTTATGTTCCTGGTGTTAAAGATTTACCAGTTGCTGCTAAAAAGTTAATTGAAGAAGAAAACTGTGACATTGTTATGGCTTTTGGAATGCCTGGTGGCGAAAAGATCGATAAGTTATGTGCTCATGAAGCAAGTACTGGTCTTATACAAGCACAACTAATGACTAATACCCATATACTTGAAGTATTTGTTCATGAAGATGAAGGAAAAGATGAAAAAGATCTTAAAGAATTAGCATATAACCGTGCAACCCAACATGCAGATAATCTTGTAAAAATGTTATTTAAGCCAGAAGCTATGAAAAAAGAAGCTGGAACTGGTGTACGTGAAGGTCGAGAAAATAAAGGACCATTATAATCCTATTGCTTTTATAATTAATTAATGACCTCCTTACTTATTTTTTTTCTAATACTCTGCTTGTTTAGATTATGAAACTTATTTCACTATTTTTATGAGTTTTGTTTTAACTACACATACAAGAAACTATATGTATTTATCAAGTAAAATGAAATTACCCTCGAAAAATTAAAATAGAAAAATAGAAAAAAACATGATAAAGGAGGGAATAATTAGGTAATACTATTTACCTAAAAAATGAATAAAAAATAGTTATTCTATAAGTTATCTTTAATTATTTAATATCAAGTCAATTCAAAACATGAATTTGTAAAAAACGATATATATCTAATATAATTAACATAAGAAAATCATTTTAAGAAAAATAAAAATAATGTAGAAATATTATAAAACACGGAGGCTGTATAATTATGACTGAATTTAGAAAGATACTAAGTGAAGTTATAGGTACCTATACTCTCGTATTTTTTGGTACTCTATCAGTAGTAGTAACATTATTAATAGCCCAAGGAGTAGAAACTACAAACATATTTAACATAGGAATTGGAGCATTAGGTGGAGTGGGTGATTGGTTATCCATAGGTTTTGCATTTGCAATGCCACTAATAGCAGCAATATATGCTTTTGCTAGGATATCTGGAGCCCATTTTAATCCTGCTGTAACTATTGGATTATGGTCTATAAAGAAATTTCCTACAAAGGATGTTATACCATACATAGTTTCACAAATAATAGGATCATTACTTGCTACTTTTACAATAGTAGCTATACTTGGTAAACAAGCATCAACTATAGGTGTTCTTGGATCTGTAGCACCTTTTGGTGATGTTACATTACTTGGAGTGTTTATTGCTGAATTTTTAGGTACATTTCTATTAATGTATGCAATTATGGCTGTGGCAGTTGATAAAAATGCACAACCTGGATTTGCTGCATTGATAATTGGACTTGTAATTCTAGGAATCGTTGTTGCTATAGGTAATATAAGTGGATCTGGTATTAATCCAGCTCGTTCACTAACACCAATGATTGGAAATCTTATAGTGGCAGGTACTCCTATAGACCTATTAGTTCTAGCTGTGTATATTATTGCCCCAATTTTAGGAGCAATATGTGGTGCTCAATTATATGAATACTTGTATAAAGAGATTGGATATTAAAACTAAAAATATTATGAGTATTTGAGTTTTAAGAACTTATTTACTCATATCCCTCCTTTTAGCATTTTTTTAACATGAATTAAAAATATTCTATTTTCATGAATAATAAGTTTACTTTATTTTAATTATAAAGTTTAAAAAGTCTTTTTTTATAAGGCAGGATATTATTTTAATGATGTATTTTATTTAAAAACTTGTAGAAAAATTATTCTAATAAAAATATGAAACTAGTAATAATAAAATAAAAAAAGAAAAATTTTAAAAAGATTTAAATATTTGATTTTAAAGAAAATAAAAAGTATCTATTTTTAATAAAAAAGATGTTGATAATTTTACATATTACTATAAGATATTTATTATAACTATTTCTAATACATTCTTATTTTATTTAAACATTGAATAATAAATAAAGATATAAAATACCAAAAAATATACTATATACTATGTATATAAGAAAATATGGTATTATGAATAAAAATGAATCAATACTAAGATTACGTCTTTCAACAGTAGATTGCAACACTTCAACTAAATATTATCAATTAACAGCAGAAATTCCTGAAATTGAAAAATCAAAAATTAAACCATACTTTGAGTATTATACACCAGAAAATTTTGATGATTTAAATAATGTAGCTGGTAAAACAAAAGGATGGATGTGTAAAAGTGAAGATGTTGAAAAAGTAGAAAAAATTCTGGGAATTATTGAAACACGTAAAAAACAAGAAAATACATTGGAATCTGTTCAAAGAAAAACTAATGAACAACATTTCACAGTGAATAATAATTTAAAAATAAATATTTAAATTTACAAATTTATTATAAAATAATACTCTTTTTCTTTACAATATTTTTTTTTAATTAGATCTCCTCCATGTATTACCACATTTTGTACATCTATAAAATCTTGTTTCTGCCTCATCAGAACGGTGCATTTGAACCATCCACCATTCTAGTTCCCTATTACCACACCTATAACATAAACCTCTCGTTGTAGGATGTGTATTTATTGAATCATCCGTTACTATAATATTTTGTTTATCTGAAACATCCTTATTAATAACATAATCCTGTTTCTCATCATCAGATAATTTTTTCTCATAGTTACATCCATAACAATGTAAAATACCCTTTTTTGGAAGTAACACCTTTCCACAATTAGGACAAAATTCCATATTTTATCAATTCCCCAGTTATAAATCTATTTTAATATTATAACATATTTACTATTATCTTTTATTTTTAGATTATACTACAAAATATTATATAATACTATGAAGAAATATTGTATAGTATAAAGATTATATGATAATATAGTCTATTTTTATATTTTATTATATGAAAATTAAGGGATTAATACTCCAAAATTTAATGAATATAATAATAAAAACTAATAATAATTAGTTATTTATATTTTAGGAGAATATTAATATTTAGAAACTCTTAGTTTCTTTGAATATATGTTTTTACTATTATTCTATTTTTATACTCCTTTAATATACAACATATTAAAAAACTAAAATTGGATGTGGCTTTTATAGCTGAACAATGAGGTGTTATATAATGTATAAGTATATGAAAGAAGCATGGAAAAACCCAGATGAATCTTATGTGAAAGAACTCATGAGAGAAAGATTACCTAAATGGAGAAGACAACCTGTAATTATAAGAATTGACAAACCAACAAGAATCGACAGAGCACGTCGTTTAGGTTATAAAGCTAAAACAGGATATGTAGTCGCTAGAATTAGAGTAAGAAGAGGATCAAGAAGAAAATCCAGATTCAAAAACGGAAGAGATCCTAAAAGAATGGGTGTAAACAAAATTTCAGGAGAAAAATCCATTCAAAGAATGGCTGAAGAACGTGTTGCACGTAAATATCCTAACTTAGAAGTATTAAACTCATACTGGGTATGGGAAGATGGTAAAGCAAAATACTACGAAGTAATCCTTGTAGATCCTCAATGTCCTTCAATCCAACATGATAACAAAATCAATTGGATTTGTAGTAAAAAACACACAAGACGTGCTTTCAGAGGTTTAACTTCTGCAGGTAAAAAAGGAAGAGGATTAAATAAAAAAGGTAAAGGTGCTGAAAAGGTTAGATAAATGATCCATAATATTTCTTATAGAACATTTGTTTATGGAACAGAGGATGAAGAAAAGGTAACTGATGCTATCAGTTATATTTTTCCCAACCTTTTACCTGAAAAAACCATTACTGAAGATCACTTTGGTAATGATATAATAATATTATCTGAGAAAATAACTAAAAAACGACATAATCGAGATTTTATAAAGTTTTTTAATGAAAATTTATCTAATTCAGATAAAGAAATTATTAAAAACGAGTTAAGTCGTAGAATGGATGAAAAAGGAAACTTTTTCCTACGTTTTGACAAACAAGAAGCTTATAATAGAAATCTTAAGTTAACATACTCAGGTAATGCTATACATGCTAGAATAAAAATTGCTAGTTATCCAGTAAGTAAAGAGAATGCATTGAAAGTTGCTTATAAACTCTTTGACTTCTTATAACTATAATATTTTTTTTAAAAAAAAATAAAACCCTACTAATAAAATTTACAGGATTAATTATATGACTATTTTTTATGATTTAAATGTTGCACCAGAAATAGAAGTTATTGAACAATTAGAAGAATTTGGATTTAATGGAGCTTGTATATTTTATGATTCAAATGAATATGATATGAGTATTAAAGAATCTTTTGATAAATTAAATGAAGATACACATATGACTTTATATCATGGTGTTTGTATTGATGAAACTAATCCTAAATTACTACGCAATACTGTTCAACGTTTTTATAAAAAAGTAGATTTAATTATGGCAAATGGTGGTGATTCTAAAATTAATCGTGCTATTTGTGAAATGCCCCAAATTGATATTATTAATCATCCATACTTAAATAATCGTAATAGTGGTATTAATCATGTACTTGCTAAGTTATTAGTTAAAAACAATATTAGTGTCAATATAAATCTAATGGATATATTGAAAAATAGAGGTTATTATAAGGCAAGAATTCTTAATCAAATCAATCAATTATTATTATTAGAAAATAAATATAATTTTCGTGTTGTTATAAGCAGTGGTAGTGAGTGTTTTTACGATGTTAGATCTCCTAAAAGTATGATTTTATTAAATCAAACAATGAATATGGATTTAAAACATGCCAAAAATACTATTTCAAAAAATCCTCTTGAAATAATTAAAAATATAACAAAACATAAAAATAGTATTATTGATGGAGTTCAAATTATTGAATAATAAATAAATTATACAGTATGATGTTATTATGACTAAATTAAAAATTTTACCACCTACATTAAGAGAAAAAAAAAGATACATAGCCTTTAATTTATATAGTGAAACTAAAATTAAAAGAGATGAAATTATCACATTTCTCTGGAATAACCTAATAAACATATATGGTGAAATAGAGTCAAGTAAAATAAATTTATGGCTTATAAATGTAAAACAAGTTGAAAATCCCAACAGATTTCAGTATAAATGTATTATAAAATGTAGACGTGGATATGAAAATAAGATGATTACTGCCCTTAATTCAATAGTTAGATATAAAAAAAATAGAGTTGTAATCCATACATTAGCAACCTCTGGTACTATTAAATCATTAGATAATAAATTTAACCTCCTCTAATTATAAAATATTTTAACTTTTTTTTATAGAAAAAATAATTTACTTCCCAAAAAAATCTATTTTACTAAGAATATAAAAACAAAAAGAATCATAAATATATAATAATAAGTACTTTTTTACAATGATTTAATATTTAAAAAAAAAGTTTTAATTTTGAAATTTAAAGAGTTACTAAAAAAAAATTAATTAACTGATTATTATGGCAATACATCCAATAGAATTTAGATATGGTACTCCAGAAATGAAGGCTATATGGGAACAAGAATCAAAATTACAGAATATGTTAAAAGTTGAAGCCGCACTTGCAAAAGCAGAAGCTGAAATAGGCTTAATTCCAAAAGATGCTGCAGATGAAATAAATAAAAAAGCTACAACTGAATATGTTAAACAAGAACGTGTAGATGAAATTGAACAAGCTACACACCATGATATTGCAGCATTAATGAAAGCATTAGAAGAAGTATGTGAAAATGATGCTGGAGAATATGTTCACTATGGAGCAACAAGTAATGATATTATTGATTCAAGTCAATCAATACAACTTAAGGATTCAATTATAATTATAAGAGAAAAAGTTGTAAAACTCATTGAATTATTAATTGATTTAGCTCAAGAACATAAAAATACTGTAACAATTGGAAGAACACATGGACAACATGCACTTCCTACAACATATGGTATGAAATTTGCTATATACATAGATGAACTTACCCGTCAATTAGATAGATTAGATTTAACAAAAGAACATTTATGTGTTGGTATGATGACTGGAGCAGTTGGTACAACAGCTGCTCTTGGTGATGTAGGTTATGATATTCATATGAGAGTATCTGAAATATTAGGACTTAATCCTGTACATATTTCAAACCAAGTAGTTCAAAGGGATAATCATGCAGAATATGTTATGACTCTTGCAAATATATGTAGTACACTTGAAAAAATGGCATTAGAAGTTCGTAACTTACAAAGAACTGAAATAATGGAAGTTGGTGAAAAATTCGATCCTAAAAAACAGGTAGGTAGTAGTACAATGCCACATAAAAGAAATCCCATAACTGGTGAAAGAATATGTGGTGTATCTAGAGTTGTAAGATCATATGTAAATGCAGCACTACAAAACAACCCATTATGGCATGAAAGAGACTTAACTAACTCCTCTTGTGAACGTATCATATTACCAGAATCAGCTATATTAACAGATTATATATTAAATCTTTCATTAAAATTATTTGGTAAACTTGAATTCCATGAAGAAAATATTGAACGTAACTTAAACTTAAGTAATGGATTGGTAATGGCTGAAAGATTCATGTCAAAATTAACACAAAAAGGTATGGGAAGACAAAGTGCATACAGCCTTGTAAGATCATGTGCAATGGAAGCTTATGCTCAAGATACTGGACTTAAAGACATATTATCAAAACAAGAAGAAATTCTTGAACATTTAACAATGGAAGAAATTGAAGAAACAATGGATCCTCATACATACCTTGGAAGCAGTGCTAAATTTGTTGATAATGTAATTAAATATGCAAAAAAAGCTATAAAAGAATAATGAAAAAATAATTTCTTATTCTTTTTTTTAAATTATATGACTTATCAAAGTATAATTTTCTTTTTTTAGAATTTAAAAATGTTTTCTTTTTTAAATTAATATTTTACTATCATTTAATCTAGGATTTAACTTCTTAATCTAGGAATATTCTAACACTCTATGTTAAGAAGTAATTCAATGAAAAACTAAATCATAGAAAATGTTATTATAACAAAAATATACTGAAAATATATTAATAACAAATAGTAATAATAAGTAATTGTATACATAAATAATATATTAATAGAAAAAAGAATTTTTAAAATAAATCATAATGCTAAAATAATTAAAATAAAAAAGAGGTAGATATATATGCGACAATTTTCAGAAGCAGGTTATGACAGAGCATTAACAGTATTCAGTCCAGATGGACGTTTATTCCAAATTGAATATGCACGAGAAGCAGTGAAAAGAGGAACTACATCTGTTGGAATTATTTCAAAAGAAGGAGTAGTTTTTGCTGTTGATAAAAAAATTAAAAGCAAACTAATTGTTCCATCATCAATTGAAAAAATATTCAAAATAGATGATCATATTGCTACTGCTTCAAGTGGACTTGTAGCTGATGCTAGAAGATTAATTGATATTGCTAGAAATCAAGCACAAGTAAATAAATTACAGTACCATGAACCAATCACTGTTACAGGATTAGCAAAATATCTTGGTGACTTAGAACAAATGTACACCCAAAGTGGAGGTGTAAGACCATTTGGTATTTCCTTAATCATTGGTGGTGTATCTGATGGAGAATGTAGAATCTATGAAACTGATCCAAGTGGTGCATTAGTTGAATATAAAGCTACAGCAATAGGTCTTGGAAGAGATAAAACCTTAAATTTATTTGAAGATAAGTATGAAGACGATCTTACATTAGATGAAGCTATTGACTTAGCAATTGAAGGTATTTATGTTGCAACAGATGGTAAAGTTGCTGATGATAGTATAGAAATATCAGTAATTGAGAAGGAAAATGCAAAATACCGTAAATTCGATGAGGATGAAATTGAAAAATACGTTCAAAAACTCCTTGACCGTAAAGAACAAGAACAAAAAGACGCTGAAGAAAAAAGAAAAGCTGAAGAAGAAGCTAAAGAATCCTCTGATGATGAAAATGAAGATATTAATGAAGAATAATATCTTCACACTTTTTTTATAAGAAAAAAAAATATTTTACCACCTGAAAATCACTTGTTTTAATAAAAAATTAAACAATACTTTTTTTTAACTAAAAAAATAAAAGTTCTAAAGATACTTATTTTAATACCTACTTATTATTAAATAAGATAAAATATAATAATATATAACGAATAAGGAAATAAATTTTTATAAATTAAAAAAATAACAAAATCCAATAATTAAAATAAATAGGTGAAACTATGGTTAATGTTGATGATGCAGTAATCGCACGTTTAGAAAGATATGGTGAAAGATTTGAAATATTAGTAGATGCTGAACTTGCTGCAGATTATAAAAGAGGAGAAGACATCGATATCTCCAAAGTAATAGCTGTTGAAGAAGTATTTAAAGATGCACATAAAGCAGATAAAGCCTCAGAAGAAGCTATGGAAAAAGCATTCGAAACTACAGATGCATTAGAAGTAGCTGATAAAATCATACATAAAGGCCAAATACAAATTACAGCAAATCAAAAACGTAAAATGCAAGAAGAAAAAACTAAACAAGTTATTAACCAAATAGCTCGTGAAGCAATAAATCCACAAACAAAACTTCCCCATCCACCAAAACGTATAGCAAAAGCTATGGAAGAAGCAAAAGTACATATTGATCCAATGAAAACTGTAGAAGAACAAATTGCACCTACTGTAAAAGCAATTTTAACAAAAATACCAATAAGAATAGA
Source organism: Methanosphaera sp. DEW79 (assembly GCF_003266085.1). Lineage (NCBI taxonomy): Archaea > Methanobacteriati > Methanobacteriota > Methanobacteria > Methanobacteriales > Methanobacteriaceae > Methanosphaera > Methanosphaera sp. DEW79. The sequence goes on from NZ_MUZW01000061.1 coordinate 26,263, forward strand.
AAAAGTACAAGTTGCAGTTAAAATTCCTGGAACATATGCTGGAAAAGGATATTCTACAATAACCCAATATGGTAAATTAATTAAAGAAGAATGGGAAAATGATGGAAGTTGGATTGGTATTGTAGAAATCCCTGGAGGACTACAAGATGAATTTTACACAGCACTAAGTGGTCTAACACATGGAGAGGTTGAAACCAAATTAATTAAATAGATTGAAGTGTATCTATGATATTTGTAGAAAATAAAGAAATAGTACTACCAGGTAGTTTATTAACAGACAATAATTATAAACTAGGTAGAGGTACTTATAAAGAAAATGGAAAGATATATTCCAGTATAACTGGATTAGTATACTTTGAAAGTGAACAAATAAAAGTAATTCCACTAAAAGATACATACAGTCCAAATTATGGTGATTTAGTTATTGGACGAGTAACTGGTTCATCATATTCTTCATGGTCTATTGATATTAACAGTACATATCATGGTTTTCTACCAACAACAGAATTATATGATAAAAATGAGCCCAATATTAACAACATAATCAATATTAAAGATATGTTACTTCTTAGAGTAGCCAATGTTGATGAAATAAATAGAGTGAAGTTAACTCTAAGATCTAGAGGTCTTGGTAAATTCAATCAAGGAACAATTATAAAAGTTAAACAACCAACAATACATTTTTTAAGTGAAGAAAATGCATTTTTAACAACTATGATACAAGAATATACATATACTGATGTAATTATTGGAAAAAATGGACTTATATGGATAAATGGATTGAAAGAAAATATTGAACGTATCATAGAAATAATAGAGCTTATTGAAAAAGAAGAACCACTAAAACATAACCTTATCAAACATATTCAAAGTATGATATTAAATCCAAAATAGAGGGATATAGTGACTAATGAATTTATAAGAAAAGATGGAAGAGCATATAATACTCTTAGAAACATGAAAATGGAAGTAGGAGTTCTTAACAATGCTGATGGTTCTGCATACATTGAATGTGGAAATAATAAAATATTAGTTGGAGTATATGGACCTAGAGAAATACATTCTAAAAAACATTCAAAACCTGATGGTGCAGTATTAAGATGTAAATATAATATGGCACCATTTTCTGTAAAAGAACGAAAAAGACCTGGACCAAATAGACGATCCACTGAAATTTCAAAGTTAATATCTGAAGCTATAACACCAAATATCTTCCTTGAGAAATACCCAAGGGCATCAATTGACATATCTATTGAAGTACTTGAAGCTGAAGGTGGAACAAGATGTCTTGGAATTGTAGGTGCTAGTCTTGCATTAGCAGATGCTGAAATTCCTATGAAAGATCTTATTAGTGCATGTGCTGTTGGTAAAGTAGATGACCATATAGTTCTTGACTTATCAGAACAAGAAGATCAAACTGGACAAGCAGACATGCCACTTGCAATCATTCCCAGAACTGGAGAAATTACTTTTCTTCAAATGGATGGTAACTTAACACAGGAAGAATTTGAAGAAGCATTAGATTTAGCTTATGATGGATGTTATTATATAAATCAACTACAAAAAGAAGCTTTACTTAGTAAATATGGGGGTAGTTATTAATGGTAAATGTAATCTCTGAAGTTTCTAAAGAAAAAGTATTTGATTTATTAAATCAGGGAAAAAGAATTGATGATAGAAAATTTAGTGAATATAGAAATATTTCCATAAAAACCGATTATATTGGAAAGGCTGATGGTTCTGCAATGGTGTCTATTGGTTGTACTACTGTGATTGTTGGAGTTAAAGCTCAAATGACAACACCATTTAATAATGCTCCAAATAGTGGTATTATCATAACAAATACTGAGTTACTTGCCATTGCAAGTCGTAATTTTGAATATGGCCCTCCAAATAAATTTGCTGTTGAAATATCACGCGTTGTAGATAGAGCTATTCGTGAATCTCCTGTTGTTGATTTAGATAAATTATGTGTTATTGAAGGAAGTAAATCATGGAAGTTACATATTGATATGTATATTGTTGACTTTGATGGAAATATTATGGATGCGACATGCCTTGGAGCTATTTGTGCACTTTTAACAACAAAAATTCCTACAGCAACCAGTGTAAATGGTGAGATTGTTATTGATGAAGAAAATTTAACTCCCCTTCCTATTAAAAATAGAAGTATTTTATGTACAGTTGTGAAAATCAACAACCAGTTAATTGTTGATCCTTCAAAAATTGAGGAAATATTAATGGATTCAAGTGTATCATTTGGATTTAGAGAGGATGGTAGTTTATGTGCCCTTCAAAAATGTGGTCTTAATACATTAACACATAAGGAAGTTACAAAAGCTATGAAGATTGCAAGTATTCGTGCAAAAGAATTATTTTCTATAATTGATACTATATAATAACAAACTATATATTATATGATTACTAAAAATATTATATAGTTATATTATAAGGATAATAGATTTTAGGTGTCTATTAGTTTAATTCCGAAATAATATTATTTTTTAAGCTAATTATTAGAAGTAAGGCATATTGCCGTTACTTTTTTAGTTAATGAATACAAAAGTGAGTACATATTAAAATAACATTTTATAGGTTTTTGTTATTATTAATTAATTCTCAAAAAAAGTTATTATCTATCAACAAAATCAGAGTATTTGTAGAAAGATAACATGATATTTTTAATATTAACTGAATGGAAGGTGAAAAAATGGTAAAAAAAAGTAAAGTAGGATCTACTGGTCGTTTTGGTGCTAGATATGGTAGAAAAGCTAAAAGAACCGTAAAAGACATAGAAGACAAAATGCATGCAAAACATGTTTGTCCTAAATGTGATAGACCTGGTGTAAAAAGAACCCATGCAGGTATCTGGAAATGTAGAAAATGTGGCGCAGTATTTACTGGTGGAGCATACATTCCTACAACACCAATGGGAAAAGTTGCAAAACGTAACATTAAACGTATAACTGGAGGAGAATAAGCATGTACAAATGCATTCACTGTGGAAAAGAAGTTGATATTAAAACATATGCAGAATCTAAATGTCCATATTGCAGATACAGAATCTTATTTAAAGAAGTTCCTGTAGTTAAACGTACTGTTAAAGCTCGATAAGTTATAAACTATTTTTATAAGGGAGATATTTTAAATCTCCTTTATTATTTTAATTTTTATTTAAAGAAAAAACTAATTTTATAATGAGATTTTATTATGATATTTACAATAAGTTCTAATTTAATTATTACAACAAGTAGAAAACCTTCCCAAATTACTAGAAGATTTGCTCAGTTTCTTAAACACTATTTTAATGCTACATATATTAATCGAGGAAAAACTAGTTTCAATAAGATAAAAAATCAGGTCCCTGATGAATCTAAGTTAGTTATTATTAATGAAACTAAGGGTAACCCAAGTAGTATTAATGTTTATGATATTGGTATTGATTCTGAAAATCCATTGTATAGTTTATATGTAAATGTTTCATTACCACAAGAAAAATGTAATATCAATGTAGATAATGGTAATATTATTGTACTTTCTAAGACAAAATCATTAAATGAAATTACATCTAGGTTTATATCATTTAAACCTGAAAAAAAGGTGAAAACTAATTGTATCATTATAAAAGATGATGATAGAGAAGATATTATTGCAACAGTTTCATTTATTGATAAAAAAGGTATAGACACTAAATATAAAGTATATATTAGGGGATTTAATAATAATTAATAAAATGTGTGATTTGATGGATAATAAAAACATATTAAAGAATATTGAAACTATATTTGAAGTTGAATTTAATAGTGAAAACCATGCACAGATAATTTATAATTCAATTAAACCAGAGTTATCATTTTCACGTAACGATAGATCAACAACTACGATACAACTTAAAAATAAGAGTATTATTATTGAAATTAATTCAAAAGATGTTGTTTCTCTACGTGCTTCTATTAATTCTTATGTTCGTTGGATTAACTTATCAATGGAAATCTTAAAAATATAAAAGGAACATAAAAGATATATTATATTATTATTCATTCACATAGAATATAAAATTAGATTTATTTAATATAAAGAAAAAAATTTAGGTGATATAGATGGATATGCCACAAAATATTCAAGAACAATTAAATCAATTCCAACAAGTACAACAACAAGCTCAATCAATTGCTATGCAAAAACAAACATTAACTTTACAAATTAATGAGTCTAAAAAAGCTTTAGATGAATTATCAAAAACAGCAGATGATCAAGATGTTTATAAAACAGCTGGACCACTACTTATAAAAACAACAAAAACTGATTCTGAAGCAGACTTAAAAGATAGTATTGAAATGCTTGAAATTAGACAAAAAACTATTGAAAAACAAGAAAAACGTATAACTGGTAAACTTGAAGAATTACAAAAAAATCTTCAAGAAGCTATGAGTCAAATGAAACAATAGATTATAAATTCTTTTTATAAATCTATTTTTTTTTATTATCCCCTCCTATTAATATAATGATAAAAATAATATTTTTATGTAAAATATATTTTAACTGATTTTTTGAATTTTTTATAAAGGAGATTTTTATTATGAAACCACTGAATGATTCTGAAGTAAATGAAATAATTAATTTAGCATATGATAGTTGTCAAAAGTATATTTTAAATTATGTAAATAAGAAGGACTTTGAGAATATTCAAATTACTATTAATTTAAATACTACTAATGATAGTTTTAATATTGATATTGATATTGACTTAGATAGTGATATGAAACTACCTGAAAATTTAGCAAATAGTGCTATTGATGTGGCCCTAGAAGCAGTTGATGAATATGTTGAAAATAGAAACAATTAAGTTTTGATTTTTATGATTATTCCTGTAATTGACATTATGCACAATGAATGTGTTAGTGGAAAATCTGGTAGACGAAGTACTTATAAAAAATTAAGAAGTATTTATGGTGATAATCCATTAGATATTGCAACTGCTCTAAAAGAAGATGGTGCTCAACTAATATATATTGCTGATTTAGATAAAATTGAAAGGATAGATGATAATAACAATATAATATCTTCTATAAATAATATTATTCCTGTAATGTTAGATAATGGTATTTCATCTATTGAAGATATTGAAAATAATAAAAATATATGTAGTTACAATATATTAGCTACTGAAACTATGACAAGTCTTGACAACATAGAAGAAATATTTAAAAAGTATGATAGTAATAAGCTAGTTGTTAGTATAGATATTAAAAATAATGAGCTTCTTGTTAATAATAAGGATATTGATCTTGAGGATGTAATTTATTTAATTAATAAGTATAAACCAAAATATACTATAATTCTTAATATTTCATATGTTGGAACTAAAAAAGGTGTAAATACTAATATAATAGAAGAAATTACTAAAAAAATACCCCACACAAAATGTTGTATAGCAGGTGGTATTAGAAATAGTGATATTGAAACATACACTAAAAAAAATATTAACAACTTCCTTATTGGAACATTACTTCATGAAGGTAATCTTAGTTATAAATTATATATGGAAAGTAAAAAAAATGAAAAATAAAATACTTACTATAGGTCCAATTACAAAAGATATTATAAAAACACCAACACAAACATATATTCAAACAGGCGGTGCATCATATTATCAGATGTGGACATTATATCAATTAAAAAAAGAAGCTACTGCAATTATTACAATAGGTATTTGTGATGTTGAAATGATTAATGATTTTCCAGAAAAAAATAACATAAAACCAATCATAACAACACAAACAATGGAATACACAAACATATACAACAAACAGTTAGAAAGAACACAGAAAGCAAAACTTCCAAACAACCCAATAACACCCGAAAAAATAAGTGAAAAAATTAACATTAAAGAATATGACACAGCCATACTTTCCCCATTATCTAAGAATGACATACCACCAGAAACAATAAAATATCTTAAAACAAACAATATAAAAATAATACTTGCACCCCAAGGATATTTACGTACAACAGATGATAATAACAACATAATAAGCAGTAAATGGGATGATAAAGAAAAATATCTTGAAAATGTAGATATAATTGCATTAGATGAAGATGAAATGAAAACTGCATTTAATATTCAAGAAATCACAGATACAATTATCAAAGACATCATACAAAAATACAATTTAAACACGATAATTATGACAAAAGCAGAGAAAGGATCAAATATCTATACAAAAAATAAAAAAATAGAAATTCCAGCGATAAAAACCAAAAATAACATTGATGCCACAGGTCTAGGTGATACATATATTGCAGCATACACTGCAAAACTAGATTCTAATAACATCTATGAAGCAGGATTATATGCCTCAATAGCATCAAAATTTAAATTAGAATCAAAAGGCCCTTTAAAAGTAGATGAAAAACTAATTCAAAAAGAATTAGAAAAAAGAATTATATTAAACTAGTCAGGATAATAAATGGAAGCACAACTGCTAAAATAAATAAAAATACACCTAATGTTGTATATGCTCTGTTATGATCTAAAACCCCTGAACATAAGAAAAATATTCCCATTACAGCTAATATAGTTGGAATAATTTCTGAATATACAATTACTGACTGTACCATAACATTAACCTCCCTTCTAATTATTAAATAAAATCATTTCATTATAGTAATCTCTTATATTAAACAAATTATATACAATTTTTAGATATAACTACAATATCTTCATAATATCAGTTAAAGTATCAAGTTGTCTAACCTGATAATTTAATTGCTCAAGTTTCTTATTTTGTTCATCAGTAAGTTTTGAATTAATAATCATACTCTGCATACCTGCATTATATGCACCCATAATATCAACATCAAAATTATTACCAACCATGATCGAAGTTCCCTTAGTTACATTCAATCTATCCATAGCTATTTGATATATTTTAGCATCTGGTTTTTCAACACCTACAGATTCAGATGTAACAATTTCATCAAAAAATGGATAAAGTCCTAAACGAATCAATTTTTCCCATTGTTTAAATTCTTTTCCATTAGTTATTAAACCAACCTTATAACCCTTACTTTTTAAATATAAAAGAATTGCAAAAGAGTCTGGTTGTAATTTTAACATTGCAAATTTAGTATTATGATATGTGATAATTCCATTTACAATAATCAAAGGATCTTCAGAACCATTAATATCATTTGTTAAAATATTAAAATGTTTACTATAGTTAGAACCTTTTTCTCTAACAATTTCCATTAAATGTTCATAACCTTCCTCTTCACTACATTGTAGGCCATTATGCACCATAGATTTAACTGCAGCTCTACGTGCAATAGAAGCAAAACCTGATGTATCATACAATGTATCATCCATATCAAAAAAAACTGCTTGAATCATATAATATATATTATGAAGTTTAATTTATATATACATAGATGAAATTTAAAAAAAAATAAAAAGAGTGTTATAAAATCTTTCTACAATATTATAACTTGAATGAACCATCAAGAATAGCCTCTTTAAGATCATTTGCTATTTCAATAGCTCGTTTTTTATCAGATTGTCTACATGTAACAGGAATCTTTCTTAATTTATCTCCAGATTCAAATGATACCACACCTGTATTAATAATAGGTACTCCTCTTGGACATACAGTTGCACAATATCCGCAACCATAACATAAATCAGTATCCACAGTTTTATCCTTTTTAAATGCATTTACTGGACAATATATTTCCGGAAGACACGGAATACATTCAAAACAGTTTTCAGGATTTGTTGTTGGCCTATAATCAGTATTATCCCATACACTATAATCAATTGTAGCTATAGGTAAATGTCTACCATGAATATCACATACAGGTAATGGAATATCCTTATTAAGTACTTTAAGATTGTTTAATATATCTTCATTAAGTACAGGAATTGGTATTGCAACTGAATCAAATACTTCTGGACCCATACCAGTTTTATAACCCCCAACATAATGTGGATCCATATCCTTAATATTAGCTGTTAATAAAAGATTTGGTTTATCAGAAGAACTTCTAGTACCATTATCAATAATAATACCTTCTGCACCATTTAATAACACTTTTAAACCAGGTTTTATAACATCTTGATTTGGATCATTTGCTAATGGATTTACATCACCACAACCCGAGAATGAATATGAATTAAATGGACCTTCCATTGGTGAAGCATTGAATATTGATTTTTGTGCATGAGAATCAGGATTAGTAAAGGAATTATAATTTTTAAATGCCATTCTTGTACCAAATAATCTAGCAGTACCAATTTCATCAAGTGTAATTGTTTTAGTAAATTCATTGTCTTCAATATCAATAACTTTTACCTCTACTGACTTACCCATTATAAGATCCTTTAATAAAAATCCTCCACCATAATTATCAATAGTTTCACTATGATTTGTTCCATACAACATTACATCTACAGAACCTAATAATTCATTAGGACAAGGTCCAGGATATGCAGGTATTCCATTGATATATACTTCTTTTGCTTTATTAAATTTTCCAGGTTCTGAAACTGGCATGTGGAATAATGCAGCTGTACCAGACATAATTCCACTAGTACCACAAGTTACAACATCCACATCATCTACTGTAACTTCTTCATTATTACGTAGTTTAGTTTTTAATTCCTCTGCTGTTAACACAACAGCATCGTTAGAATCTAATTTTTCTTGAATATCTTTCAATGTTTTTGTTATAATAACACCCCAAATTTATTTAATTACATAATAAAACTAAAGATAAAGTTCATGTTTTTAAGCCCGATTCCATAATTAAATAATATATCATCCATATTTTATTGAATAAATACTAAAATTTAATTTTTTTATAGAATTTATTTATAATCTTAATTATATTATATCTACTTTAAAAAAGTATAGCTAATAATAAATTAAAAAAAAAAGTTTTAAAATAAAAAAAAGTAGAAAAAAAAGAATTTATTTAATTCCAACTTCTTATTTGTTCTTTAACTGATTCAAATGCCTCATCTTTTCTTGAAAGATCTGTCATTTTAGCTCCCTGTGCTAGTGTAGGTTTTCCTCCACCTCTTCCACCAAGGAATTTACCAATATCATTTACAACATCACCCATTTTCATACCTTTCTCTAGTATTTTATTGTTAGATGATGCTACTATATTACCATTATTATTAATTAATATAGCAATATCTGCAACTTCTTCTTTTTCAACAAGATTTATTGCAATCTCTCTTAATTGATTGTTATCAACATCTAATACTTCTGTTATAACATTATATCCATTTATATTAGCAATTTCATTTTCTAATGAGAATATTTTTACTTGAGCTAATTGTTTTTCAAGAGATTTAATACGTTTTTGTTGTTCTTTCCATTCATTGAAGAATCTTTTACATGTTCTTGGTAATTGTTCAGCATCTACACCGAAAACATCACTACTATTTCTGATAATATCATCATCATCTTGTATTTTCTTAATTCCAGAGTCAGATACTGCATATTCCAATCTTTCAACACCATCTTGTACTCTTTCAGTTCTAAGTAATTTAATAACTCCAATATCACCAGTTTTTTCACAATGAGTACCTGCACAAGCTTGTACATCAATACCTGGTATTTCAACTACTCTTATGTTTTTACCTGGTACTATACCACCCTGATATAATTTAAAACCATATTTAACTTCAGCATCTGTACGGTCATACCATTGAATATTTACTGGATGATTTTCCTGTACTCTTTTATTTGCTAATCTTTCAATTTCCTGAACTTCTTCATGAGATATACGTTTATAATGTGATAAATCAATTCTTGTTTTATCAAGTCCTTTTTGAGCCCCTGCTTGCCATATATGTTTTCCTAACACTTCTCTAGCAGATGCTATTACAAGGTGTGTTGCTGTATGGTTTCTTGTTAATAAATCTCGACGTTTGGAATCTATTTCTCCAGTTATTTCTTCACCAACAATATTATCAAGTTTTGATTCATCTTCTTTTGCAACATGATGTAGTACAATACCATCTACTTTCTGTGCATATGTTATATTTAATACCTCACCATTTACTCTTGTTATTGTACCTATATCAGATGGTTGTCCTCCACCTTCAGGATAATATATTGTTTGATTGAGTATGATTTTATTTGAATCAACAACTCCCAATACTTTTGCAGTGAATGTTCTTTGTTTTAAATCATCATAGAATGATAATTTTGTTTTAGGGAAATTTAATTCCATTTCTTCAATTTCTTCTTCCTCTTCTTCTTCATGAGCTGCTGCAATTTGTGTATAGAAGTTATCAGGTATGTTAGCATCAAATGCATTTTCTTTTGATATTGCTTCTACAGTTTCAGGTGGAATTCCATGTGAATCATAGAAATTAATTAACATATCTGTTGGGAAAGATTTTTTGTTTTGTTTTTTAAGTGTTTTAATAGATCTTTTAACTAAGTTTTTTCCTTTAGTTAATGTTGTATGATATCTTTCCTCTTCCAAATCTGTAATGTTTATTATATGATCCTTATTATCCTTAATTTCAGGATATGTTTTTGATAAGTAATCTACCTGCATTTTCATTATATCAGATAATGATTCATTAAGACCTAATTCATTCATATATTTTACAGTACGTCTTAAAACTAATCTTGCAAGATAACCTTCTTTAACATTAGATGGTATAATTCCATCTGCTAACATGAAACTTAAACATCTAGTATGATCTGCAACTATGTATATTGCTTCCATAGGTGCAGTTGTCTTTTTGAGCATATCTGGATCTAGAGATAATTTATCTGCTACTTTTTTACGTAAAAGTTTTAAATCAGATATATCTTCAATATCCATCATTCCAGCAATACGTGCATTTTCTGATAATATTTCAGTATTTAATTCTACACCACTTATATCAGTGAGTTTATCTATAACTGAACCAAATGTTGCATCATATGCTGTTGGAGTTCCCTGACTTACCCATGCAATTCTTTCTAAACCATAACCAGTATCTACTATTTTTAGAGGAATTTCTTTTAATCCATCTTTTGTAGTTGCATATTGAATAAATACTAATGTTGCAAGTTCTACTCCATGAGCACATATTTCAAAGGATGGTCCTTCATTACCTCCACCTTTCCACCATGATTCAATATAAGTAATTTCTTCAGGATTAATTCCAATACTTACTAAGAATTCATGACAGTATCTTAAAGTTTCATTTTTCCAATAGATAGGAGTTTCATCTGTATTAAATGCATGATGTGCACCCATAGTAAAACAGGTCATATGTCTACCAGTTCTTCCAACATTATCTACATCATTTAATCTAATAGATGGTTGAGCAACTACTAATGGATTTGCTGGAGGTCTTACCATACCACTTGTTACCCATGGTTGAAAATCATAGATTGAAGCTCCTACTAGAAATACATCATTTCTCCATCTTTTTGCTAAAACAGGATACCTGTTTATTGGAGTATGACCATGATCTTTAAAGAAACCTTTAAATTTCTTCTGTATTCCCATTAAATCATATTGTTTATCTGTCACAGGATTTCCAATAAATTCGTATTCATCACATGGAGCATCACCACATGTTGCTCTTTCACGAATAGACCAGAAAGTATTTCCACATTTCTGACAGACTTGTTTTTTATATCCTAATTGTTCAAGTTCATAAGTCATATTCTTTCACTATAAAAATTGTTTTAAAAAGTAATTAATATCTTAATTATTATAACTTTCTAGTTTTTTATACTAATTATAGGTTTATTAATAATAATATAAAAACATGAGTAAATTATGTATTAAAATTAAATATTTTTAAAATATTCATTTTTTTATGAAAAATATTAAAAAAAGTTACATAATTCGAAAACAGGTGTTTCTAAAATAGATTATGAAAAGATTTAGATTATAGACAAAAATAGTATTTAAAGTTCAAAAAAAGGATTTAAAAAGAAAAAAGTTGGATAATGCACTTATCCGAAAAGTGCACCTAATCCAGCTGCTGCTGCTTCTTCAGCTTCTTCTTCTTCCTCTTCTTCTTCCTCTTCTTCTTCAGCTTCTTCTGCTGCAGGTGCTGCTGCTCCAGCTGCAGGTGCTGCTGCTACTGCTGCGGTTGCAATAGCTTCTTCAATATCTACATCTTCTAAAGATGCGATTAAAGCTTTTACTCTTGCATCGTCTACATCTACTCCAGCTGCAGATAATACAGCTGTAACGTTTTCTTCGTTAATGTCTTTTTCTGTTGCGTTTAATAATAATGCTGCGTATACGTATTCCATGTTAATACACCTTTTAAATTTAATATATATTTTTATTGTATAAATACAATTTTATTAATCTTTTTAAATCTTTTATAAAGTTAATCTTAACTTGCTATTAAGATTAGAATTTTCCGTTTTTACTAGTAGCCTTCAAAGTTATCCGAAGAGAGCTCCAAGACCTGCAGCTGCAGATTCTGCTGCATCTTCTTCCTCTTCTTCTTCCTCTTCAGGTTCTTCTGTATTATCTTCTACTGCTACAGGAGCTGCTGCTGCTTGTGAATTTAATTTTTCATTAAGTTCATCATCAATAGCTTCGCTAGAGAGTAATTTAGCAACTGCTAACATTTGAGCATATGCTTTAGATAATATTTTATCAGTTGTTTCAGAAGTTAATATATTAGCATTGATAGCTAAGTTTAAAGCATCTCTTGCTGCTTTCTGTATGAGTAATGGAGCAGATTCGCTGTTTAATATACCTGCATAAACTGATAAGTTAATTGCACTTTGATATGCATTTGCAAGTGTTTGAATAGTTTCTTCTTCATCAATTGCAAGTACATCTGCAGTATATATTGTATCTCCTTCACAAACTGCTAGTAAATCTATTCCCACTTCCATAGGATGAATTTCAAGTTTTGTTAATATATCAGCTACTGCTTTAGGAATTTCTTCGCCTTCATCGACAATTTTAGCATCATCGGTTACAACAATTGATCCTTTATCAATTTTAGCTGGAATACCTACTTGTTGTAATTCACCAAGAATTGGACCAGGTGGGAAAGATGTATCTCCTGCTGGAACAACAATATCCGCTGGAGCAATACTTCCAGCTTTTGCTGGAGCTTCCGTTTTACTATCTTCTAAGATTTTAAATAGTTTGAAAGGATTCATTTTAGTGAAGACCATAGCTGGTTGACCTTCGAGGTAATCTGCTAAACCTTCAACTTCTTCTTTATCAGAGTTTTCTAATGCAATTTTAATGAAATTTTTACGTGACATTTTAAGAATTGCATTATCTCCTAAAGATTTTCTCATGGTTTGTAATTGTTTTGCTGGAATATCAGCTAAGTTTACAATACCTATTATTTCATGAGAATTTGTTAAATCTTCAAGTTCAGCTACTTTTTCTTTTTTCCAATCTGCAACATGATGCATCTAGATCACCCTCGTTACAGGTCCCATTGTTGTTTTTAAATACATTGCTTTGATCTGTTTAGACCCTTTTTCTAAATTACGATCAAGAACATCCATTATAGCATCTATATTTTCAGCAACTTGTGCTTCAGTCATATCTTCAGATCCTACAATAGATTGTATAATAGGTTGGTCTTTCACTCTTATTTTAATTGTACTTCTTAATCTTCCTAATATGGTTTCTGGATTTGCACTTGCTGGAATTGGTTTAGGCATTTTTTTCCTTGGACCAAGTACTGGACCTAAGAATCTACCAACAGTTGGCATTAAATCAGTTTGAGCTACAAAGAAATCATAAGAATTTGCTAATTTTTTAGCTTCAGGTCTGTTTTTACCTAATTCTTCTAATTTTTCTTTATTAATAACTAAATCTGCACCAGCTTGTTCTGCTTGATAAGCTAATTCACCTTCAGCAATAAATGCAATTTTAACATCTTTTCCACGTCCATTAGGGAGAAGCACTTCTTCATCTAAACGGTTTTCTGGTTTGTTTATGTCTAAATCGTTGATGGTTATGACCACATCAATAGACTGTGTGAAGTTTCTCGGTTTAGATTCTTCTAAAACCTTCTTCACTGCTTCTTCAATTACTTGTGTCATTCAATTTCCTCCAAAGAACAGGATTTAAAAAAAATAAATCGAGTTCAACGTGTAAATAAATTATGTACTATGTACATTGTATAAAATTTTTATATTTAAAGTCTAATCATTATGATTAATATTAAATAATTAATTGTTACTTAAATGAAATAAAACAATGAGTATTTATTGGGTAAATACATCATCATAATCGCCATTATCGATGTCTTTTTGAGTTTCACGTCCATCTTTACCTTGAACATTAATACCCATACTTACACATGTACCAATCACTTCTTTTGTTGCGTGTTTGTAATCATTTGCAAGTAAGTCATCAAATTTCATTCTTGCAACTTTAAATGCTTGTTCAACTGAGAAATCAGCTGCTACTTCAGTACCAGGTTCGTGAGAACCACTTTCAATACTTAACTCATCAAGAACTAAAGCAGTTGTAGGTGGTGTACCTATAGAAATTTCAAAATCTTTAGTATCCATGTCTGCAGTTATTTTTACTGGTACTTTCATACCGCCAAAATCAGCAGTTTTTTTGTTGATTTCTTCAACAACTTGCATCATATTAATACCTAATGGACCTATAGCTGGACCTAAAGGTGGTCCCGGTGTGGCTTTTCCACCTTCCACTAGGATTTCAATAGTTTGACTAGCCACTATTCAGCCTCCTTTTGTATTAATCTGATTTGGTCACCCTTTACTGTGACAGGTATTGGAACTGCTGCTTCAATTAATTCCAATACTACATCTTCTTTTGCTTCATCAATCCTAACCACTTTAGCTTTTTCATCTTTAAATGGGCCAGAAGTCAATTCAACAATACTACCTTTTTCAATATTGACTATTGATTGATCTGGACTTAAGAATGATTTGAGCTCATCGAAGTCTACGTCACCTTCGACTAAACCTCTCAAATTTGGAACTTTAAGTGCAGGATGCCTCATATCTAATGTTTTATCAGACTCAACAAAAATATAACCTTTCATAGATTCTGGAGATAAAATCGCAGAAATCCCTGTATCTTCATGTTTAACACTTTGTGCTAATAAAGATGCTACATTTTTTTCTTGTCCAATAAGTACTCTCATCGCATAAAACATAATTCCACTTTTTTCTATCGTTGTTAAAAAAGATATTTTATCTTTTTTTTAATGTATTCCCAAATATTATATAAATAATATTTTGATTAAATTTCTTTTATTATTATTTTGTTTATTAAAACAACTATGAGTAAAACAATACTTGTGATACTATTGAAAGTATAAACCCAATAAGACCAATAATTATGATACCCACACCTGTAACTTTTGCTACAGTTAAGTATTCCTCATTATCTGGTTTTTTTGAAATACGTAATACTCTTTCACATTGCTTTAAAAAACCATGTATTGATTCTTTGTTTATATTCATATTATTACTACCTGCATTAAAAATTCAAAATGAGAAAATTTAAAACCTAAGATAGGGATCATATATAATTTATTCATCTTACTATTAATAAACCTTTGGTTTTATTTATAGAAAAACATACATTAAAAAATAACTATATTCAATCCATACATCATATAAACAACATATCAACTTGAATTTAATATATACTTTGAAATAAATACTTTAATAGATCTTTAAACCCTAAAAAAGCTAGAGATAATAATTTTTATTATAATCAAAAAAAAGTTAATGAAATATTTAGATATTAATATCTAAAATACATCATCAATAAATCCTTCAAGATCTGCATCTGGTGTTGGTGTTTCTTCTCCACGTGGTTTTTCTTTGTAAGAATCATCAGATCCCATTATTGAAGGAGAACTTACACCTGCAACAACAATGGTTGTTCTAACTGTACTTGCAAGATCTTCTTGTAATTGAGTACCCCAAATAATATTTGCTTCAGGATCAAGTTCATCTGCAACTATTTGTACAATTTTTTCAGCTTCATTTAATGTTAAGTCATTACTTCCACTGATGTTAACAATAGCACTTTTTGCATTAGAAATATCTAAATCAAGTAAAGGACTGTTAAGAGCTTCATTTACTGATTCAATAGCCCTATCACCAGTATCTGATTCGCCCATACCAATCATAGCCATTCCACTATCACTCATTACACTTTTAACATCAGCAAAGTCTAAACTTACTAGTCCTGGTTTTGTAATTAATTCAGTTATACCTTTTACAGCCCTACCTAATAATTCATCTGAAACCATGAATGCTTTGTTAATTGGTAAACTTGGAGCTACTTCTAAGAGTTTATCATTAGGAATTACAAGTACGGTATCTGCTGCTTCTTGTAATTTTGCAAGACCTTTTTCAGCATTTTCTCGCCTTCTAATTCCCTCTGCACTAAATGGCATTGTTACTACAGCTATAGTTAATGCTCCACATTTTTGTGCAATTCTACTTACTACTGGTGCTGAACCTGTACCTGTTCCTCCACCAAGTCCACAGGTAACAAATACCATGTCTGCTCCATCAATTCTTTCTTTTATTTCTTCTTCACTTTCTTCAGCACTTGCTTCTCCAACATCTGGAATTCCACCAGCACCTAATCCACCACAAGTTTCTTCCCCAATTAATATTTTATCATTAGATTTGCAGAAGAATAAGTCTTGTGCATCTGTGTTAATGGATATAGTTTCTGCACCTTCAATTCCAATTTCACCTAAACGTGAAATAGTGTTGTTTCCAGCTCCACCAGCACCAATAACAAATATTTTTGTTCTACTTTTGTTAATAATATCTACTAAGATACTATTAATATCATCTACATTAGAATTAGAAATATTATTTTTAGAGATAGATCTTTCTGTTGAAGTTTTAGATTTTGAATCTTTTATACTATCATTTATTAGAGATTTCACTTAACACCCTCACTATTACATTGTATTTAATAACAGTTTATTAATTATTATATTTATTATTAAATTAATTTAATATCTTATATTTTATGAATTATTTAAATATTGTTCTATGAAAGAAAGATTTCAAAACTATGTTTATACTTGATAATTATTGGTAATCATTTACTGATTGAAATACTTAAATAGATTACTTATCAATAATCAGAACACGTTATTATAACGATTAATAATTGATAATACTAATTTTAAGATACTTTATTATTTGAAATAATATAATTTTATATTAATATATTTGTATGTTTTCTTAAATATATAAACTTAGTTTTTTTAGATAGAAATATATTAAAAATAGAAAAAAAGAAGTACTATTTTAATAAATATAAAATTCATATTAATTTAAAAATAATTAAATACATAACTAAGTATTATATTTTTAATATAAAAATAATAAAGATGATAATATGAACGCTTTTAAGTTTCTAGATGAAATTGGACCAGTAAATACCAATACCATGGTTCTTGATAAGGCATTAGGATACAAAACAGTTGAAGATATGTTAACAATTAGTGGAAACTATTTTAATCTATTGAAGTATGGATGGGGAACTTCAATATTATATGATGAAGAAATAATAAAAGATAAAAATGAATTATATCACTCATATAATATTAGAACATATACTGGTGGAACTTTATTTGAATTAGCAAATAAACAAAATAAAATAGATGAATATTTTAATGAAATTGACAGATTAGGATTTAATGCTGTGGAAATATCTGATGGATCAACTACCATTGACAGTGATAGACGTGCACAGTTAATTAATAAATCAAAAGAATTAGGTTTCTACACTTTGAGTGAAATAGGTAAGAAAAATCCACAAAAAGATTCTGAATATACAACACAACAACGTATAGATCTTATAAATACAGATATTGAAGCAGGTTCTGATATGGTTATTATTGAAGGACGTGAAAGTGGTAAAAATATTGGTATATACGATGATAAAGGTAATGTAAAAAAAGATGATTTAACTTCAATCTATGAAAATACACCTAAAGAAAAAGTATTGTGGGAAGCTCCACAGAAAAATCAACAAGTAGAATTAATACTTACATTAAGTAATGATGTAAATCTTGGAAACATTAATTCTAATGAAATAGTCTCCCTTGAAACATTACGTCGTGGATTAAGAGGAGACACTCTTGGAAAATTATAAATTTCCTCTTTTATTTTTTTAATAAAAAAACCATTTTTAGAGATATGAATATGAAAGTAGAAGTTATTCCCATTAAAACAGATTATATCAAACCAAATGAAGGATACTATACTCTTATAACCAATATCATAAAATATTGTCAAGATGATGATTATATTGTAATTAGTGAAACTCCCATATCAACAGCTGAAGGCAATTTAGTTGATGAATCAAAATACATACCAAGTATCGCTGCATCTATTTTAACAGAGTTATGGAGTAAATATTTATGGGGATATGTTTTATGTCCATTTTTAGGTTATAAAAAAAGAACAATAACCAATCTTAGAAACATGCCCCATGAGGCAAGATACCATAAACAGTTCATATTAGAAAAATATGGATTAAAATATGCACTACAACCTACATCTGAAGCTGGTGTTGATTTAAGTAATGTTCCTGAACAATATGTATCTCTTCTTCCAGAAAATCCACAAAAGAGTGCTGATTATATTAAAGAAATTATACACAAAAAAACAGGGAAAAATGTAAATATAATAATCTGTGATACTGATGCAACATATGATTTCTATGGAAAGAAATTTACCACATTACCCCAATCCATAGAGACAATTCATAATAATACTGGTATTTTTGGATATATTCTTGGAAATTTCTCTAAAAAAATAGGTCCAACACCTCTTGCATCTACTGTTAAGTGTGATGTTGAAATGTTAATAAAACTATGTGCAATTGCTGAAAAATCACAAGTTGAAAATACCAATACTTTTTTTGAAACTGTATATAATATGAAAACTACATTTGATACTGATTATAATAAGGTTACCCCTGCGCTTCTAAATACAATTACACATATACCTGCAGTGATTATAAGATTTTAAATAACTATTTATAATAAGTAAAGACATAATAATATATTAGTTATTTATGATAGATCCATTTAATAAAATTTTAAATGTATATCAACTCTATAGTCAAAATATAATAAAATGTAATTATTATGAAAAAGATTAAAATATAATAAAAAAATTTTACTCAATTAAATTATCTAAAAAGATGATTGAAGATTATAGAGATTATTTGAAGTTGTATTAACAAAATTCTAACAATTAAAATATTGTTAGAGACAAATAATAAGAGAGATAATATAATGGCTAAGAAAAAAGTTAAATATACATTTGATTATGATTCTAAATTTTTAAATGAACACAATGTTAAAAAACTAGCATATGAACTTACTCATGATTCTGATACTAGTAATAAAATATTAGACTGTTTATTTACTGCTGAAGTTACAGATGAACAAATAGCTGAAGCTACTGGTATTAAATTAAACTTTGTAAGAAAAATATTATACAAATTCTATGATGTGGGTATGGCTAATTATACAAGAAAAAAAGATCCTGAAACACAATGGTTTACTTATTATTGGAGATTTGATTCAAGAAAAGCTGCACAAATCCTAGAAAAACAATACAACCACCATAATCAAGAAATTAAAGAATCAATTGAATATGAAGAAAATAATATGTTTTTTGTATGTCCTAATGGATGCAGATATCCATTTGATGAAGCTACAGAATTTCAATTTATATGTCCAAGATGTAATGAAAAATTAGAATTTAAAGATAACAGTGATCTTATCCATGATCTCAAAAAATTAGAGTCAGCATACAAAATTAATGAATAAAAAAAATTAAACACCTTCTTTTTTTATAACTTCTTTTTTTAATATTAAACAAAAATAGGAAAGTAATTACACATGTCTGAAGTTGATAAATTAATTAAAAATATTTATAATAAATTAGAATGTTCTAAATACATTATAGATCATTCCACCACAGTTTATGAAAGAACCAAAGATATTACACCCCATTATGACAATATTGATTTAGATCTTATTAAAGCTGGAGCAATGTTACATGATGTTGGAAGAACTGTTACAAATGATATTAAACATGCATACCTTGGAGCAGATCTACTTCGTCAATTAAATGTTGATGAAAAAATATGTAAAATAACAGAACGTCATATTGGTGCTGGAATAAGTGCTAAAGAAGCCCAAAAATTAAGATTACCACCACGTAATTACATACCCCAAACTCTTGAGGAAAAAATTGTTGCACATGCAGATAATCTTGTTCATGGAACAGAACCTGTGGATTTAGATTTTGTTATTAATAAATGGACAAAAAAAGGCATGGCTACAGAATCAATAGACAGACTTATTAAATTACATAATGAATTAATAAAGTAGATGATTAACATGACAATAGCAATTTATACTGGATTATCAATTTCATTTAAAGAAGCTAAAACAATATTAGATGCTACGTATTATCCTCCTGTAAAAAGAGGCGATATTGATGAATTACTCTCAAAAAATGATAATATTGAAATTATTGGTATAATAGATGGCGTTTTTCATCAAAGTCCTGCTGTAGCTCATAAAGAAATTTTAAGAGCATTGAAAAGGAATATTACTGTTGTTGGTGGTGCTAGTATGGGTGCACTTCGTGCTTGTGAATTATATCCATATGGTATGATTGGAATTGGAACTATTTTTAATGACTATAAAAAAGGTGTTATTGACTCTGATGATGATGTTTCTGTTGCTTTAAATCCAGATACCTTAGAGCAATTATCTCAACCCTGGATTAATCTTAAATATAATTTTGATAACGCAAGAAAAGACAAAATCATTACACAAGAAGAGGAAGATGAATTATTAAAAATTGCAAAAGACACCTATTATCCTAAACGTTCATTTGAATATACAATTAGAAAATCAAGTCTATCTCCAGAAAATATAACAACGTTACTTAACTATATTAATAAAAATAAAATAGATATAAAACACGATGATGCAAAAAAGGTTATACAATACATTAAAAAAATAAGTAAACAATGATAATATGAAAATAGAAGAGAAGATAGAGAAATTAAAAGAATATTTGAAAGATAAAAAATCAATACTAGCATTTAGTGCTGGTTCAGACAGTACACTCATAGCATACATTTTATCACAAGTAAGTCCCAATTCAGTACTTGTTACAATAGACAATAACATGATGCCAAAAGACTTTATAAATTATACAAAAGAAAAAGCAAAAGAATTAAATTTAAAACATGACGTAATAAATGTTAACTTTCTAAAAAACCCAGAATTCATATCAAACAACCAAAAACGCTGTTATAACTGTAGAAAAATAATGTACTTAAAAATCCAAGAACTATCCTATTTTAATGAATATGATTATTTCTTAGAAGGAACCAATCTAACAGACCTTCTTGAAGATAGACCTGGAATTTTAGTAAGAAAAACATACAACATGACAAGTCCCCTAATAGAATGTGGTATAACAAAAAATGATGTATTTAATATGATAAAATACTTAAATCTCACATACTCCCATAACACAACATGTCTTGCAACTAGAGTAAAAACAAATGAAGAAGTAAGCATGGAAAAATTTAAATTAATAGATGAAGCTGAAACATATCTAAAAAAATACATAAAACAAGAAAATATCCGAGTTAGATTTGATTCATATACTGCAACAATATCAATAGATGAACCTCTTGAAGTACTAGATAAGAATTTAATAAAAAATATAAGAGACAAGCTTCAAGAATTAGGTTTTAAAAAGGTATTATTAGACATAACAGGATATATGAAAACAAAACTCACATATAACATAGATAATAACATATACTTCTATAAATTACCATATAACATAGATTTAAAAAGAACTTATGAAAATATAATTGAAAATACAAAACTAGGAGAAGAAAGTAAATTAAATTCAAAAACCATAAACTATGAGGATATAACTATTGAAGATAATGGTAAAATAAGTATGCCTGAAACTAATGACTTTATTGATAAATTCAATAAAATTCTACCTTCAATTGAAAGAAAAATATAGAATATAATCTACTATATTCTTCTTTTAATAAAATAATAATTTAAATTATTGAATCATAGCACGCATTAAATCACTTGATCTTACAAGACCAATTGGTTCATCAGCCATATTCAATACAGGAACTTGTTCTATATTATATTGCCTTAGAATATTCGCACATTCTTTAACAGAAGTTTTACGAGTAACAGATACTAATTTATCTCCAGCAACATCTTTAACTATTTTATCAGAAAATTGTAATCTATTTTTTAAAATATACATTACACTCTGACTATTCCATGTCCATTTATCTCCCTCAGTACTTACTGAACTGTTATGTATAGTTTGTTCTTCAACAACCCTACTTTCATTAATAAAGTCAGTTTCTGTTAAAATACCAGATGCTTTACCATCATCATTTAATGATATTACTGACTTAAAATTAAAGAAGTTAGTAATAGAATATGCTATAGGTAATGGTGTTTTATCCCATACTGTTGGGACATTACGTACCATATATTTTTCAACAGGTTCAGTATTATTAATCTTCCATAATGCTTTATTAGTTATATCTGCCGAAGTTACAATTCCCACTAATTTATTATCCACAGTAATTGGTACTCTACGAATATTATTATTAATCATTTTACGAGCAACTGAATTTACATCTTCATCTGGAGCTGCAGTTATAGGATTTCTTGACATAATCATTGCAACTTGATCTTCATCAGGATTTTTAATAAGATCAGATCTTGTTATTACTCCTGCAAGTTCTCCTGTATGTTTTTTAACAATTGGTACACCAGATAATTTCTCTTCTCTTAAAATTTCATAGATACTACTGACTGTCCCTGGAACTGATCCTGCCTGAACATTTTCTGTCATTATTTCACTTATTTTCATGATAATCACCTGTCCATGTATTTTTAAAACAATTAATTAAAATAATAATTACTATTGTCAATTACTATAATATTTAATCATTACTAATAAGATATGTGATTAAGATATAAAAATAGTTAATTAAAAAAAAGAAATAAAATATAAAAAAAAGTAAAGGAAAGATTATTATTTAGCTTCAATAATAGTTTTACCATTCATATATGGTATTAATACATCAGGTATTTTAATACTTCCATCTTCTTGTTGATAATTTTCTAAAATACAACATATAGTTCTTTCTGTAGCAATTGCTGTACTATTTAATGTATGTAATATTTGAGCATCACCAGCACCTGCTTTTCCATAACGTGTATTGATTTTTCTTGCCTGATAATCCTTACAATTAGTACAAGATACTAATTCACGATATGTTCCAGAACCAGGGAACCATGCTTCAAGATCATATTTTATTGCTGCATTATCATTTAATGCTGAAGATACTATAGCTACAATTTGATAAGGTAATCCAAGTTTCTGATAGATTCCTTCAGTTACTTCTAATAATTTCTCATGTTCTAAAGTTGAATTTTCCGGTGTAGCATAGATGAATTGTTCTACTTTTTCAAATTGATGTACTCTAAAAATTCCCAAAGTATCTTTTCCATGGGATCCTGCTTCTTTTCTAAAACATGTGGAAAGAGCACAGTACCTTAATGGTAAATCTTCAGAATCTATGATTTCATTTCTATGTAGAGCTGCTAATGTTTGTTCAGCAGTAGCTATTAGATATAAATCCTCATTCTCAACCTTATATAATGTTTCTTCAAATTCACCCAATTCAGATGTTTCTTCTGCAACCTCACTTTTAATAAAGAAAGGTGTTTGTAGAGGAGTATATCCCTTATCTTTTAATTCATTTAATGCAAATTGAATTAATGCTAAGTTTAAGAATAAAATATCCTGTTTTAAATAATAAAAACGTGACCCTGCAATTTGAGAAGCAGTGTCTGTGTCAGCACCATCAATTAAATTGATTAAATCAACATGATTTAATGGTTCAAAATCAAATGATGGAAAATCACCATTTGTTCTTATGACTTCATTATCATCTTCAGTATCAGAAACAGGTACGTTTTCATCTATAATATTACCTACTTTATACCTATATTCATCACGTATTCTTTCATATTCTTCAATTTTAGGTTCTAATTCTTTAATATCAGAAGCTACTTTTTTGGATTTGCTTATAACTTCTTCAAGATTTCCATCTTTTTTTGCTTGTTTAAATGATTTAGATAATTTATTTTTTTCAGAACGTAAATTATTTAGATTTTGTAATCCTTCTCTCCATAAATTATCATACTCAATAACTTTTTCAACATTAATAGTATCCCTAAATCGTTTCTTTTCAGAGTCAAATATTTTATTTGGTTCTTCCCTGAATAATTTTATGTCTAACAACTATTATTTCTCCTTTATTATTTATCTATTATTTAATCATCCACTACTTCTAAATCTTTATCAGAATATACATCAGTACCTGCTAATTTATCAAATAATCGTGAAGGATAGTTCATTATTTTTCCAATTATAATATCGAAAATTAAAGGTACCCAAAAGAGTTTTGTTAAATTTCTAATAAATGCACTTTTATATGTCATATATCCTTCAGAATCAGAAACATATAAGTGAAGAATCTTTTTACCTATTGTTTTATTTGTTTTAGCTTCAAATAATGTGAAATAGCCCATTGTTACCAGAATTAATACTACATATGGATAATAAGCCAATGTAACTTGAATATTTAATAATGCAAGTAATATATATAAAATATTATCTATCAAGGAAACAAATAATGTTACTATTATTGCATCTATTATTAAAGCTTCTGTTCTTAATATAAAATGTTCCATAAAATCACTTAACATACTCTTGGTACAGGATCTGCTATTGGAGGTTCAATTAATCTTTCTCCACCAATGATAGTTTCCATTATTACATGTTTTTTATCTGTAACTTCACCAATAATTTGGGCATCTTTTCCATATTTAGTTTTTTGTATAGCTTGTAATACATCTTCAGCATTTTCTGCTTCTACACCCATTACAATTTTACCTTCATTTGCTACTTCAAATGGATCAATACCCAACATATCAGATACAGCCTCTACTTCAGGTTTTATTGGAATTCTTTCCTCATCTAACCTCATACCCACATTTGCCTTATTTGCCATTTCATTTAATGCATTGGCTATTCCACCACGTGTTGGATCTTTCATTGCTGTAATTGTTCCAACTTTTTGAGCAGCTTCAACCATACCCCATACTGGTGCCACATCAGATTTTAGTTCTGTTTCATAACCAAAACCTTCTCTTTTAGACATTATTGCCATTCCATGGTCACCCACACTACCAGTGATGATAACTTTGTTTCCAACTTTAAGACCAGCATCAGATACTATATTTTCTTTTTTACCTACTCCAATACCTGCAGTTGCTATTATCATTCCATCAAGTTTGTCACTATCAATTACCTTAGTATCTCCTGTAATAATTGCAGCACCTACTTCTTGACAAGTTTCATCCATGGATTTAACAATTTTTTCTAAGTCTGAACGTTCAAAACCTTCACTTATTACCATTGCATTGTTTAAAGATAATGGTTTTACTCCCATAACAGAAATATCATTTAATGTTCCTGCAGCTGATATTCTACCAATATCTCCTCCAGGGAAAAATAAAGGTTGTACTGTATGACTATCAATAGTTGTTACTATAACATGCTCATCATCAATAGGTATTGTTGCACTATCATCTAATGCTTCCAAACCTATTCCACCATTTACACTAGTTTTTGAGACATTATTTAATATTATATCTGAAATCATACCTTGCATGACTTCTCCACCAGCACCATGTACCATGTTTATTTTATCATCATTATATGCCATAGTAAATTCCTTCCATGTTGTTTTAATAAAAAAAATATAAATATTTAAGATTTATTTTTATTATCTTATTCAATAATATATTATATTATTAATTCTTTATCTAATAAAATTTTAGCAATATACTATAAAAAAAACTAGTTGTTAGTTATGAGTTGATATTAGTAATAAATAAATATAAATACAATAGAATTAATATATTATATTATTATTGTAAAATAGTATAGAATGATAAAACTCTTAATAAAGTATTATTTTAATAAAATAATTATACTATAAAATAAGGAAGTAAAATCATATCTAATGAACTAACTATTTAAACAAAACACTTATTAATTATAAGATAACTTTTTAGAAGTTACATAATTTTTTTAATACGGAATTACTAAGTTATACTATAATTACACAGTATAACCTAATATAAATTTGAGGTGACAAATATGGCAATATGGCAAGGAAGCTCTTTAAGAAAACCATCAGGAGCAAGATCAAGAAGAAATAAAAATAAAAGAAATGCTGAATTCGGAAGAAATCCAGCAGAAACAAGGATTGGAGACGAAGTTAAAAAAGAAATAGTAGCAAGAGGAAACTGTACCAAAACAAGAGCTACCGTAGCAAAAAGAATCAATGTTATTGATCCTAAAGACAACTCCAGTAAAAACGTTGAAATGTTAACAGTACTTGAAAATGGAGCTAACAGCCACTTTGTAAGAAGAAACATTATTACAAAAGGAGCTATTGTTGAAACAGAAATTGGTAAAGCAAAAATAACTTCCAGACCAGGTCAAAAAGGAATAGTTAATGGTGTATTAATCGAATGAGCATTCCAAAAAAAATTGAAAAACAGGTTACGGAGCTACTTAGCTCCATAAACCAAAATTTACCCCAAGACATGGAGCTTGAGTTAGAAGGCTATTATGACAGAGGATTCTTTGTAACCAAAAAAAGATATGCTGTCATATGTGATGGTGTTATTACTGTTAAAGGTTTAGAACTTGTTCGTCGTGATTGGGCAGCAGTAGCTAAAAATACCCAACATGAAGTATTAGAAGCTATTCTTAAGGATGCTTCACCAAATAAAGCAAAAAAAATTGTGAAAAATGTTATTAAAAGATTAAATAATGGTGAAGTTGAATTAGAAGATTTAGTTATCCATACTAAATTAACTAAAAAACCTGAAAACTATAAGCAAATTGCACCACATGTGATTGCTGCAGAAAAACTAGAGTTACATGGCCAAACAGTTACTAGTGGTTCTATTATTCGTTACATTATTACAAAAGGAAAAGAACCAATTAGTAGACGTGCAGAACCAATAGAATATATTGGAAATAAAACATATGATCCTGAGTATTACATTCAAAATCAAGTATTACCAGCTACTTTAAGAATACTAGAAGCTATAGGATACACTGAAGAACAGATTATGAACAATGAAATACAAACAAGTTTAGATAGTTTCTTCTAAATAATAAATCACCGCCTAAAATAAATAATATCTTTTTTTCTTTAAAATATAACTTAATTTCTAGTAATTTTTACTTAGAATCATGAAAATTAAAACTACTCCAAGTATTGCACTGAATACAAAACCTACAAACCCTATAATAGGATATCCCATTATTGATGTTCCATGATCTGTTAACATAATTAGAGATGAACCTACAAGTATTGCAGCAGTTATCAAAGCAATTACTATTTTATCCATTGTTTTTGATAGAAGTTGAATTACTCTTTCAATCTCATCATACTCCAGATTTACACGTATTTTACCATCATCTACAACATCAAAAAAGTTTAATAGAGAGTCTGGTAATTTTTTAGCTAAATTTTGAACATCCATAATATTTTCATTTGTACGTTGTAGTATTCTTTTAGGTTTAAAATTATTTAATAACATCTTCAATGCATATGGTTTTAATGCCTCTGTTACATTAAATGATGGAACTAGTGATTTTCCTATATCATCAATCATAATTATCGTTCTAATAACCATCATCAAGTCTCTTGGTATGACTAATCCATACTTATTTAATAAATCTTCATGCATAAGTTCTTTAAATACACCAGAAACATCGTTAAACTGTGAATTATAATACTTATCTAACAAATGTGTGATTTCATTTTCAATATTTTCAAAATTATTTTTATTTTTAATTATACCCATATAATATAATTGTTTAGTTAGTAGTTTTGAATCACCTTCAGATATGAAAATAAATAATTTTGCTAAATCAGCCCTTAAATCAGAACTTAAATGGCCCATCATTCCAAAATCAACAAAGGCTACAATATTCTCCTCTAAAACAAATATATTACCAGGATGGGGATCTGCATGATAAAATCCATGAACTAAAATTTGTTTAACAAAAGAATCAGTGCCTATCTGTGCAATTTTTTCTTTATCATATTTATCAGTAGAATCCATCAACACCTTATTAAGACTAACCCCATCTAAAAATTCCATTACTAAAACTTTATTAGTAGAATAATCTAAATAAATTTTAGGTATATGCACTTCATCTTCACATAATAAGTCATTAATATGAATAGCATTCACAGCTTCAAATTTATAATCTAATTCTTTATATATATCTGATTCAAAAACATCAATTATACCAGGTAAATTATATGCTTTAGCCATTGTAACGTTATTATCAAGACGATTAGCAATAAAACGCATGATTTGAATATCTTTAGAAATAGTATCTTGAATATTAGGATGTTGTACTTTTACAGCAACAACTTTATTATTTAGAGTTGCTTTATGTACCTGACCAATACTTGCTGATGCTATTGGTTTTATTTCAAAATTATCAAAAATAGAGTCAATAGGTTTTGAAAACTCATCTTCAATAATTGTTCTAATTTCATCATAACTTGTTATTGGAGCAGATTCTTGTAATTTAGATAATTCCTCTGCTAATTCAAAACCAACCATATCAGGATAAGTGCTCAATGTTTGACCTAATTTAATAAAGGTAGTTCCAAGTTCTTGTAAAACAAGCCTAATACGTGTATTTAAATCATATTCATCATTAGAAACATCATTGTCTAGAGATACGTGTCTTAGATGAGTATTACTTATTTTCTGAGCAATACTTTCAAATCCATACTTGGCTAAAATCCTTATTATTTCATTTATTCTTGAAATATTACCTTTACTCTCTAAAATATTCATAATTATATTTTATTAGATTATATTATTTATAATAATTTCGGCAGGATTTAAAAAAGAAGCATGTTTTATTCTTTTAAAAAAAAATAAGAAATCATTTAAAAAAAAAAGAAAAGAAAGAAGTTATATACCTACAATTTGTATTAATGATAAAGCTACAACTACTGCAATTATTAAAATTAATAATATTATTAAAACAGACACAATCTTACTACTTAATGAGTTAACATTCTCATCTAAATCTGTGTTAAATTCTTCTAATTCATCATCTAATTTTTTATTAAACTTGGATTTAATACTATCAGAGTCATCATCAGATTTTTTATCATCTTGTGTTTCTTTCACTGATTTAATTGATAAATCTTCATCTTTATCTTCATAAGATATTACTTTAGTTAAATCAGTATTTTCTGAATCATCATCAATTTTAAATTTATCTGCTATTGAAGATTTAATTGAACTTATTGAATCAGATTCTAAATCCTCTTCAATAATATTAGATTTTGTTTCTTTAGGTTTTATTATCTTTTCAACTTCAGATACATCCTTTTGTTCTGTTAATTCTTCAATAAAATCGTCAACATTTGCATCTTTAGGTTCTTCATCAGTAGTAACATCTTTAGCTGTTTTCTCATTAGATACATGTTTTTGTTCTTTTTCAAGTGATTCTACTTCTTCAACATCATCTAGTAATACATCATCATCTGGTACTTCTTCCCATACCACATCTCCATAATTAAAGTTATCATCTAAATCTAAAAATTCATCTAAGTCGTCTAAATCATCTTTTGAATCTATAGATTTTTTTTCAGTTACAACTTCTTTAGGAGTTTCCATAACTTCTTCTACTTCAGGAGTTTCCCTAGGAACATCTTCTGTAACTTCCCCAACTACTTCCCCATCCAATGGAATTTCTTCTATAATTTCTTCAACTTCAGGTTCTTCTATAATTTCTTCACTAGGAGCTTCTTCAGTAGTTTTTTCTACTTTAGGAGTTTCTATAACTTCTTCAACATCAGGTTCTTCTTTAACTTCTTGTGGTGCTGGTGCCTTTTGTTCTACTAAATTACCTGTTGGATTTCCACAATTGAAACAAAATTTATCAGTATCCTCTAGTTTTGTTCCACAATTTCTACAAAACATTTTACATTACTCCATTACGCTTATATGGTCCATATTAAAAAGAATTAGAAAAATCTCATTTAATATTTAAAAAATTAAATTATTTATTTTCCCTAATATATTTAAATATTAAATATTAATTATGTGTTTTATGTTATATAAAAATTAAGTTTAGATGAAAATTATTATGAGAATATTTAAAAAATCATGAAAAATAAAAAAAAATATTTAATTAAATACAACAGATTAATATAATTAAAAAAAAGATGATATTTTTTATAAAAAATATTTTATAAATGGACTAATTATCAATTTAATTATTATAACATTAATTAATCTTTAAAGAAAAGATTTAAAAAAAAGTAAAAGTTAACCTATTATTCTTAGGTTATCTGCTACAATTTTAGGAGTTATACATGACCCTATTTGACGAATATCCCCTTCCAATGCCTTAACATCCATCATTATATCAAAAATATTTCCAGAAATCATTACTTTTTTAATTGGATTTTCTATAGAACCCTTTTTTATTTCGAAAGAATTCAATGCTTCCACAGAAAAATCACCAGTTATTGGATTTGCTGTATGAGCTCCCATAACACTATCCACGATGATTCCATCTGTAATATCAGATATTGCTAATTTATCATTGAAATCTAGTTTTAGATTTGTAAATCCTACAGTAGGTGTTGATTTATAACCAGCCCTTACTGCATTTGCTGTTGTTGATAGATCTAATTCATCCTTATTTGCATGATATGTATCATAAATGAAATTTTTAAGAATACCATCTTCTATTAATGTTGTTTTTTCTGTTGGAGTTCCCTCATCATCTGCTATTGAAGAGCATAATGCTCCAGGAATTGTTCCATCATCTGTTAATGTAAAATTAGATGAAGCTACTTGTTTATTTAATTCATCTTTAAATTTTGAACGATTTCTTTGTTTATTTTCACTATTTAATGCTGAAAAGAAAGTATTTAATAATGATACTGTTGCTGTATGATCTAAAACTACTGTTGCATTTCGTGTTGTTGTTGGTTTTGCATTTCTTGAATCTAAAGCCAATTTTGTTGATTTTTCAGCTATTAATTCTAAATCTATATTTTTATCATGACGAATATCATAATAATATGCACTTGATACCACATCATTATCAGCTACATTAACTGAAACTGATGCACCACAGGATGTTGATTCTTCTGATACATCAACCCCATTAGAATTTACAAGATTTACTTTGTTAATTCCAACACCACAACCTCCCGCAGTAGGATTACATTTTTTTTCCTTTACAAGATCAATTAATGTTTTTGAATAATCAATAAATTCCTGTAAATCAACATTTTCTAATTGTTTATCATATAATCCATCGATTTTTGTGTATTTTTTATTACTGTCAATTATACTTATGTTTTCATCAATTTGATTCAATTTAGAATTATTAATTGCTTGTTTTATTGTTTCATCGATTTTATTTAGATTTGTTGTGTATGCAAATCCTTGTCTTTGATTTTTAATTATTCTTATACCAATCCCAAGAACATTTTCTTCCTTTGCATGATTTACTTTATCATTTAGAATATCAACATCCACAGATTCATTTCTCTCCATGTATATTTCTGCATGATCTACTTGCTTATTCACTTTATCCAATATTGTGTCAAGTAATTGATTCATTATATCACTCTATTTAATCATCCATTTTTGAGTATCTATATGCTATATTACAAGTACCTTCTTTACTTACCATACATGCACCTATTGGATGAAGTGGATTACATTCTCCACGGAATAATTTACAATCCTCTGGTCTTGCCATACCTCTTAGTATTGGTCCACAGATACATCCTTGTGGAACATTTTCAGAATCTGGAAGTTCCATATCATATTTTACTCTAGCATTATGATCATCAAATTCCTTTTTAAGATCATATATGGAATTTGGTATTTCAGGGAAACCTCTCCATTCAGCAGTTGTTACTCTAAATACTTCATCCATAGCTTTTTGAGCTTTTATATTACCTTCTTCTCTTACAGCTCGTTTATATTCATTTTGTATTCTAGGATTATCTTCTTTTTTCTGTTTTAATATAAGGTATATTGAATACAAGATATCTAATGGATTAAATCCTGCTACTGCTTGTGGAATTCCATAATCTTCTGATAAAAATTCAAATGGTTTTGTTCCAATTATTGTACATACATGACCTGGTTCTATTAAACCATCTAATTCAACTTCATCATGAACTAAGAAATCTAAAGCAGGAGGTATTAATCTATGACTTGAAAGTACTGAAAAATTTTCAGGAGGATTATTTAATAATTCATTGGCTGTTGTTGGTGCTGTTGTTTCAAATCCTGCTGCCATGAATACAACATCATTATCAATTTCTTTTGCTAATTCTACTGCATTGCCAATACCATATACTATTCTTACATCTGCACCTTCTGCTTTAGCATCGGCTAATGACTTTTCTGTACCTGGTACGCGTAACATATCCCCAAATATTGTAACTGTTACTCCTTGTTCTGCTAATGCCACACATTCATCTATTTCATGTGAAGGTACCACACATACTGGACATCCAGGACCTGCAACAATTTGAACTTCAGAAGGTAACATTGAACGTATACCATTGTACATAATTGTATGTTCATGTGAACCACATACATGCATAATTTTAATAGGCTGTTTTATTTCATTTATTTTTTTAATTATATCTTTAGTTAAATTCTTCATATTATTCAAAAACTCCTTATAAACCCGTTGAAATTAAAAAAAATATATTTTTTATTGAAATTGTTATAAACTAAGTAAAATTATTTTTTTATCTATCAATGAATAATATTATTAAAATTAAAATATTTATATATTATATAAGAATAATCAAGATTAGATAAAAACTATATAATTCAATTTAATAGAGATAATACAAAAAATATGTGAAGAATTATATAAAAGGAGAGTTTTTATAATGAAAGTGAGTGTTGTAGGATTAGGTGTTGAGGGACAAAAAGCCACCATTTCTTTATTAAAACGAGGATATGATGTATATTCATCAGATATTAATAGGAACATAAATTTAAGTCTTTTAGAAAAAGAACCCTTAAATACTCAGAAGTTAGATTTAGAAATTGGAAGTCATAATCTAGATAAAATATATAAATCAGACCTTGTCTCAGTAAGTCCAAGTTTATTTAAAAAAGAGATTTGTAAAAATATAATAGAAAGGGAAATCTTTATTTCAGACATACTAACCAAACATAAACAAATTAAAACAATTGCAGTAACTGGAACTAATGGAAAAACAACAACCACACATATGATTTATCATATCTTAAAAAATGAAGGATATAAAGTGGCTATTGGTGGTAATGGTGGTGGTGGTTTTTCAGGATACAATGAATTACTACTTGATACTAATGAAAATGAATATGATTATATGATTATAGAAGTATGTGATATGACACTTGACTTTTGTAACTATGTGTTTGATATTGACATGGTAGTTGTAACTAATATTGGTTATGATCATATGGATGTTCATAAATCTATAGAACATTATACAGAAGAAGTTGGTTGTTTTATAGAAAATAAAGTAGCTATTCTAAATTATAATGATAAAAACCTTCAAAAAATTAAAAATGAAAGTAGGGAAACATACTTCTTTAATACATACAAACATGAACTAAATTTATTTGGTAAATTTAATCTACAAAATGCAGAAGCAGCACGCATAACATGTAATAAGTTAGGTGTATTAGATGAAAATATTATAAATTCCTTAAAAACATTTGAATCTGTTGAAGGTCGAACTATAAAAATCAACTATAATGATAATGAAATAGTTTCTGGAAAAACTGATAATGTAGATGCCCTAAAAGCTGTTCTTGAAGAAGAAAGATTTGATATTCTAATTATTGGTACACCACGTAAATATGAAACTTGTAGATATAATATTCTAGATTACATTAACAATTATAAACCTGATACTCTTATTATTTTCCCTGGACTTGAAGACATAACATATGATTATGTACAATACTTGAATAATATTGGTTATACTAAGGATATGATTGTACTTAAAAATATAGATGATATTCTAAACTTTATTAATACTAAAAAAGGATATAAAATATTCGTTGGTGGAAATGGACAGGAAAAAATAACTCAAATAACAAACATTCTAAAAGAAGAAAAAACATTCCATTAAATATTTTTTTTATAGATTCTTTTTTATAGATAAAACCTTATTTAATTTCAAGTATAAGTAACTAAATTCAAAAGTGATATTATGAGTATACAAATAAAAGCACTACCTCAACCCTTGAGTAAAATAATTGATTCAACTAGTAATATATATGAATTGGGTGATGAATACTATACTGATGATGTTAATTTTAAAATCAGGACAAACATACCAAGTGTTGTAGATTTAGAAGATATAATTAAAAATCCCAATAATCTATTTGGATTTAAAACAAAAGAAAGTCTACTTAAGTTCAGTAGACAAGGTGAGATGTTATTTTATATTGTAGATTCACATGTTGAAATTCTGTTTATGGGAAATTTCCCTAAAAATCAAGCCATTAATTTTGTAACAAGTATTTGTGAAGAATATGATCAAAATTCAGGGAATTCTATTTTTAATGTTAATTTAAAAGAAATTACGGATGAAAATCATCCAAAATTTAGGATACGGACAGATATGAAAAACATTGACATAATAGAATCAATAATGAAAGAAAATTTTTTAGGTTTTCATTCACAAGAGGAATTAAATGAATTTAAAGAAAGGGGAAAAATATCTCTAAATAAATTAGAAGATAATACATATGAATTAGTATTTTTTGGAAATTATCAAAAAGATGAAGTTAGTAATTATGTTAAAAATCTTAATGATGCTTATAAATCCAAAATTCAAGAAATTACATATGTTAAATTAATAGAAAAGATTAAAAAGAACAATTATAAGTTAGAAAAAGAAATTATAGACAATGAAAATTCAATAATATTAACATTAAATATAGATTAATAAAAATCAACACCATAAACTCCTTCTTTTAGACGAAAAAACATACTATATGAATTTAATTTAAAAAAAATTATTTTTATTAAGAAATATTTATTTATGTAATCATTTAAAACAATACTCAAATTAGTATTTATCTAATGTGTCTTTTTAGAATAAGTTAAGTAATTTAACTAACATACATATATTATATAAAAAAAAATAAAAAATTATAATTAAATTATAAAAATATAAAATAATATTTTTTTATATTATACCATCATCTTTTTCATAAAAATAAAAGGGAGGGCTGATTACATCATGAAAAAGCTAAGTAATCCATATGTATTTATAGGAGTATTACTTCTTACAGTGATTGTTTCTGGTTTAATGTGTAATATTACTACTGCTAATACTAATAATACTAACAGTATTATGGTTGCTAATGGGTCAACTGTTGTATCGGGAGATCTTCTGATAGATACACAGAATATGAAGAAAGTACCCTTATTTGCTGAACCTGGAAACATTTTAAGACCAATAAAAAATAGGGATTTTTCCACTGCATATATGTCCTTAATTACTGGTGCTGCACCAAAGGATGTTATTAAAAATAATTCATACATTACTGCTAATGGACGTATATCAAGTAAATTAGATGGTCCTGCTAAAGTAAATATTGATGAAAATGGTAAAGTATCATTAAATGCTCCAAAATCTATGATATGGGGATATAAATTACCATACACTGTTGCTGTTAAAAATGGAGATAGTATTAATTTAGTACAAAATAATAAAACTATAAAAACATTAAAAGAAAGTGAAATTAACAACGACACAGTACCTACTGATTTTGTTAGTGCAAATTCTCTTAAAACATGGTTTGAAACTGCAAACGATGGAAATAATGTAACTGTTGATTATTATCTTGGTAACTTCAATGATAATAGAACAGGAGTTTATGGTGAAAAAAATATATCACACCTATTTGGTAATGATACATACACTTATATGAGAAATTATACAGCATATGCACCAGTACTTGTTTATGAGCATAATGCTACTGAAAATGAAATAAGTAATGCTACAAGTACTGTTCGAGATCTTGCAGGATATCCTACACAGGTTCGTGCAGCAAATGCTAAAGAATTTGCTAATGGATGGAATAATACCATAGTTCCACCACACTCAACAGCTCATGGAAAAGAAAATGTTTCATTCACACCTATAGTAGAAAGTGAAGCTACTTCTGGAAGTGCTACTCATGGAGTATGTCCAGCAGGAAGATCATTAAGAGATGCTATTGTTGCATTAGGTAACCCATTACCTGTTGGAATGTCTGCAGGAGATGAAGCTATATTATATGAATATAGACCTACAATTGATGTAGCTATTTCAAATAATAGAGATTATCCAATAAAAGTTGTTATGTGGAGTGAAGGAGATGGAGGTAGTACTCAAATATTTACCAAAATCTATGAACTTAAAGATAATGCAACCTATACTGACACAAATTCCACATCTAACAGTACTTCTGATACTGACAGCACAAATGAAAGTAGTGTTTAATAAACATTACCTTCTTTTTTTTACTCATTTTTTATTTAAAAACTATTTTTAAAATAATATTAATTACTTCATAACAATCTAA
Organism: Methanosphaera sp. DEW79; assembly: GCF_003266085.1. Lineage (NCBI taxonomy): Archaea > Methanobacteriati > Methanobacteriota > Methanobacteria > Methanobacteriales > Methanobacteriaceae > Methanosphaera > Methanosphaera sp. DEW79. The sequence continues at coordinate 63,104 of NZ_MUZW01000061.1, forward strand.
TATTAAAGGATGATTATATGGATGCTATAATTACTGCAGCTGGTAGAAATTCCAGAATGATTGCTGATTTTAGAAAAAAAAATAAAAAACCTATTCATAAATTAAAATTAGAAATAAATAATAAACCAATACTTATACATACCATTGAAAAAACATTGAATTCAGAAGTTAACCAAGTTATAATTGCATTAGGGCATTATAAAGAGGAAATATATGAACTTCTTAAAGAATATAATCTAAATAAAATTGTGAAAATAAAGGTTAACAGTAATGTTGATGTTGGATTATCTAAAACTATTTTAAATTGTTTAGAAGATAATTTAGATGAAAATTACATTTATCTTGCAGGAGATCAGCCAACAATAACAACAAATACCATTAATAATTTAATAAATACATTAGAAAATAGTCCCAATCCCAAAAATACCATTAGTATTTTAGCAAGGAGAGACATTGGAAAATTAGATTCAGCTGAAGGTTTAGGTATGCCCTTTGCATGTTATGGTAGATTGTTGTATAATTATATTAAAAATGAGAATCAGAACTTAAATCCTATTTTACGTAGAATGATACGGGATAATGTTGAATTTTATGGAATAAAAAAAGAGAATGATCTTGAATTGAAAAATATTAATCATTATAATGATTATTTATTTGTTAAAAATAAAATAGAAAAATGAATTTAAATATAATTCATAATTTCTTCTGCATCTTCAACTGTTAATGCTATTACTACTTCATCAGGTTTAAAACCTGTATATGATCTTGAACCTTTACATCCTAAACTCATATTTGGTTTTTTATTTTGATATGGTATTACTACTGCTTCTGAACATAAAGCTTGTGTTGCAGCAAAATCTGCTTCAAATCTTTTTCCCGTAGCTTGTCTATATATCGTTGTAAAATCAAATGCTTGCATTACTGTAGTATATAATATTATTACATCCACATCAAAATTAGCCTTTTGTAGTGGTGCATATGCTATTGCTTTCATTGGTGTTTCTATACTTGCTACTTTTACTTTATTATCACTTAATCCTAGTACACTAGCACCTACTAAACATTCTTGTTCATCTAATGTTGCATAGAAGGAAGAACCTTCACTTGCTGCTTCATATACCATTTGACAATGTCTTGCCTTATCTTCATGTTTTGGTAGTATTTTATCTACTTCATCTATTGATTCAAATAATTTTATTGCTACAGGATTTTTATCTAATTTTAGTAATATTTTTAATTTTTCTCCAATTTCCTTATATTCTTTATTTTTATCTTGTGACATTGACTACACACCTATTATTATATTATTCAAATATTACATGTATTGTACTTGAATCCTAAATAAATACTTAATTCAAGAAAAATTCTACTATTACATGATGGTCTTTGAATTATTTTTCTTTATTTAATATACTATTTTTTATTATATAAATTATTTTTATTAATAAATAAAAAAATAACAGCGTTAATATATTAAAATTATAAAATAAGCATTGTAAAACCAAGAATATTTTAACTAAAGAAACAAAACAACTTTAAAATATAGTTAAAAAAAATAAAAGTAAAATGAAACATGTCTAATGTATCACATCTGTTAATTCCTTAATCTTTTTGTAGGTATCATCAGTTTCCTCAACAACAGTACCTGTAATTATTATATCAGCACCTGCTTCTTTTACTTCAAGAGCATCTTGTGCTGTTTTAATTCCTCCACCTACAATAACCATTAAATTAGTTAATTTTTTTACTTTCATAATAAAATCTACAGGTATATGACTATCTGCTCCAGAACCAGCCTCTAGATAGATAACTCTCATTCCTAAAAATTCAGCTGCAAGTGCATATGCTACTGCTAAATCAGATTTTTTACGTGGAATAGGTTTTGAATCACCAACCCATCCAACTGTACCTCCAGGTTCTATTATTAAATAGCCCATAGGTATTGTTTCTATACCCATTTTTTTAATTGAAGGAGCAGATAAAGCTTGAGCTCCTGTAATCCAATAAGGATTTGTAGAATTTAATAAACTCATAAATAATAAAGCATCAGCATATTTACTAACACCACTTATATTTCCAGGGAATAATATAACTGGTAAATCCACTTCTTCTTTAATAGATTTAACTGTAATATTTAAATCTTCCTGATCAGTTATTGATCCACCAACAAGTATTGCATCACTTCGTGCTTTTTTTGCCTGTTTTGCTATTTCAACTGCTTCTTGAGGTGTTTGTTCATCAGGATCAATCAAAGTGAAATGTAATTTATGTTCTTTTAATGTTTCATTTAGATAATTCTCAATATTCATAATTATTTACCTACTGAAAAAATCATTATACAAAATATTTTCTTAATATATGTAATTAATATATCCATACTATAATTTAGTATTTTACTATAAAAAGTGATTATGAAAAAAATAAGTTTTAATTTTAATAATAAAAAATAAAAAAGAAATAAAGTACTATATTAGTACTATCTGTTTATCCTCTTGGTTCTTTTGCTTTAAATCTTAAACCTGTGTATCCACATTTCCTACAGGACTTTGCAGTAGCAGGATTTCTTGCGTTACATTTTAAACAAATTTTAATGTTAAACATTCTATTTTCAGCTTCTTCAAATTTTGCCATGTTATTTTCCTCCTAAAAATTCATTTTGTACTTCAACAATTTCAGTACTATTTTTTGCCTCACTATAGGCTTCTAATAAATTTTCATTAAGTGTAATAAAATGAGGTCCCCATTTAAATGAGTTCATTAAATCACGTGCTTCATCTTTATAACCTACAATATATAAAGCAGCACTTAATGCTTCAGCACTTGACAATATACATGGTTTTCCATAATTTACCGGATTAGCTGCCACTAAAAATGGAAGTAACCTGTGATTTTTCTTAGATTTGAAATTAAAAGATGATTTCTTTAGTTTTTTCCAAGAACAATCTAATGCTGATAAGCCATATTTTGTAATTTTTTCTCTATCTTCTCTAGATACTGCTTTATCAGCTTCAGCATCTAATACAATTGCATTATATGGTATTTTTCTCATATTATGAGTAATAACAACCTTATTTTGCTTTTGAAGCTTTATTGACGTGCATCTTTTAGGATCACACTCATTAGAGTGATAAATTACAATTTTCATCATATTAAACTTTAATAATTTTTAAATCAAATAAATAATTCTTATAATTAATTATTATTCATATATAAGTATTTATCATAGAATAATATATATTATTAGAACAGTATATCTTATATTTTTATTTTGAATAATAAAAAGATTTCTATTAAAAAATATATAATTGCCCTTTTTTGAAAGAACATATATAAACATAATTATAAAAGTAATAGTTTTAAAAAAGTTAAAATATAATAAGTATTAATTAAAAAAAATAATAGGATTAAGATAATAATATTAGAAGGGAGAATATGGACTTTAATATATTTACATTAGTTGGAGAGATTATTGTATTAATTGCTATAATACTTATATTTCTAATTAGTATCACATTCATTCTAGGAAACTATACCTTAAATAATGATAAATTAATGTTTCCACAATTATTATTACTTGCACTTAATCTAACATATCAACCAACAAAGAATATTATGAAATTCTTTAAATGTGATGAATTATTTGTTGATAGAGTTAGTATAAATCTTAGAAATAGATTAAATATAAATTCTTTTAAAAAGTTAAATGCAAAGGATCTTATAGTTATTCTACCACATTGTCTACGTGCTAAAAACTGTCCCGCAAAATTAGGAAGTTCTGGTTTAAGTTGTATTAAATGTGGAAAATGTTCTGTTGGTATTTTCGAAGAAATATGTGAAAGAAAAGGAATTGGTATTTACATAGTACCTGGTTCTACATTCATTAAACGTGTAATAAAACAACGTCCATTTAAAGGAGTTATTTGTGTTGCATGTCCTGTTGATTTAAATCAAGCATTGATGTTTTTATCAAATTACATAACACAAGGCGTATATCTATTAAATGATGGTTGTATTAATACAAGAGTTAATGAAAATGAAGTAATTTATTTACTAAACACAGTGAAACCTACAACCAATTATACACCTGAGATTGTAAATGCATAATATAATAAAAAAAATAATTTTAATACATTATTAAAATAATATAACTTCTTTTTTTTAAAAAATCAATACCATCTACTTTTTTTAAATATAATTAATTACTTAACTTTTTGATATATTTTAGATTTTTGAATGTAAAATCAGTCATTTAAATAGTTAAAATTCATGAAAAAATAGATACTTTAATAATTCATGATTTAATATATAAATTAGGTAAGTAACTATGTCTGTTAATAATAATTCCTTAAGAACTCATTTTATATTCAATTTCTATGGAATTATACTAAATTCAAAAAAATATTAAAAAGAGAACTAATAAACTATAATATAACGATATAAAGAGGAATTATTAGATGAAGAAAATTGCAATAGCTGTTAAAGAAAATGGAAAAAAAGTTGAACATTTTGGTATATGTGAATATTTTATAATATATGATTATGATGAGCAAACTCATAATGTTGCTTACAAAGATGTAATTTTCTCCTCAAAAAGTCATGATAAAAATAGTGAAGAATGGGAAAAATCTGCAGATGCTATAGATGGTTGTGACATATTAATATGTGAAAAAATAGGTCTTGTTGCAAAAACAGAGGTTAAAAAAAGAGGTATTAAAATCCTAGAAGATGAAGGTAATACTGAAGACTTATTAGATAAATTCATAAAAATTGAAACTAATAAGAACAATATTAAGTTACCTTAAAACAATAGAATGAATCATCCCCCTCCCAACTTTTTCTTAAAATTTAAATAACTCATTTTCCAATTAAGATTAATAGATAAAAACTTAAATGAACTTTAATGATGAATGAGTAAATATTAAGTATATATAATCTAATAAAAGAACTATAGTAAAAATATTAAGAAAAATTAAAATTTAATAGATTTTTATTCAACAATAACCATGGGAGAGTAATCATATGAAATTAGATGAGAAATGGTTTGAGTTATATGAATCATTATATGGTACTACATTCAATAAAATTCTAACAATAGGTACTCCTAATGAGGGATATGAAAATTATCCAATTAAATCACTAGCCCAACTAAGGCAAATGTGTGAAGAAAATTATCCTAAAAAAGAATTTTACATTAGTCTTTATGATTATGATTCAGATGAACTTGCAATAAAATGGGATCCTCGAGATAATACTCCATATGAAAAATATTCTAAGAAAAATTGTATTTTATTTAGATTTATACAAAATACAGATATAATAAAAGAAGAAACTAAGGAATTAACAGATGTTCAGAAATTCATGTTTACTCGTAGAACATTAAATTTAGGAAATAACAAGGAAATTTTTGAAGATGTAAGGAAAGTATATGATGCAATAGAAGAATTATTTAATATTAAATCATGGGTTTTATTCAATGGATATAATGAATGCTACTTATATGTATTTACAGAAAGTGAAATGAAATTAAAAAATCCTACATTAACTTATTATTACTTCTATAAATTTATAGAAAAATATACAGGAGTTAAAACACTTATCTATTCACAAATAGAACCATTTTCACAGATACTATCATTACCTGGAAGTCAAAATAACAACACCAGACTCTACACTAAACCATATGATATTACCCTTGATTACTTAGATATTCTTAAAAATTCCCAATCTAGAAAAATAGAATCATTTGATCTTAGACAAAACCAGGATACATCTTCACTTGAAGAATTATTTAAAACTGTGGATGATGAAATAACTAAAAGAAAATCAGAAGGAAATACAAATATATGGGATTATGAATTAGATGAACTTTTTAATGAAAAAAGATCAATCTAAAAAAAAAATATTAATCATAATACTTTCCCTCTAAAAACTTTTTTTTATAAATAAAAATTAATATTTTTTTGTTACTAAATATGGCTATTTTTCACTAACTATATATTAAATAAAAAATATAATAATAAATTAAGATATAGACTAGGTTTATGGTATTTTATAATCTAAGTCATAGAGATTATTATAGAAGATTATGACTGTTGTCATGAGTATCTAAAATCTTCTATAAAAAAACAACTAAAATTTGTTTTATATATCACAAAACCTGACGGAACTATTTCAAATTAATAGATTAAACTGTTACTAACTAATTTAATATAAAAAAATAACCACCAATACATTTGTTATAATAATATAACATTTCTTTTAGAGTATAAATCATTGAAAAGTGTAGATTTATTCTAAAAATAATTAAAAAACTTAATAAAAATTCATTAAAAGATATAAGGAGATTGTGAAAGAATGGCAAAAGCAAGAAGACGAGTACGTGACACATGGAAAGAAAAAATTTGGTATGAAATATTAGCACCACAAGAATTTGATGATGCAAGCCTTGGAACAAGTCCTGCAAGAGAACCTGAAATGCTTGTTGGTCGTAAAATTGAAACTTCAATGCGTGAAATTACTGGAGATTTCAGTAGACAATATGTAAAATTATTCTTTGAAGTAGATCATGTAAGTGGAGAAGTAGCTCACACAGTATTTACAGGACACAAAGTAACAACAGATTATGTACGTAGTATGATTAGAAGAGGAACCAGTCGTATCGACACAATAACTGATGCAACTACAAAAGATGGTAAAAAAATCAATGTTCACATGTTAGCAATAACTGTAAAAAGAGCAAAATCATCACAACAAAAACTTATCAGAGAAACTATGCAAAACATGATTATTGAAAGTGCTGCAGAAAAAACTACTGAAGAATTAGTTAAAGAAATAATCTCTGGTAAATTTGCTTCAAGCATATATCATGAAGCTAAAAAAATCTATCCACTTAAAAAAGTAGAAACTATCAAATCCAGAATATTAAATTAAATTAGTTTTAAAATAACTAAACTATTAATTTTTTTTTAATCCACTCCAATTTTCTTTTTTTTATACAAAGATATTATATTAATAAAACACAATATCATATAATATGATACAATTAATATTCCTTATAATTTGTGTAATACTCGGAATCATAGTATACTTAAGTGGTGCACTTGATTTTCTAGGCTCATTTTTTGTTACAATTATTGGAATATTTATTGTGATATCCAGAGGTTTTAACTGGTTAGCAATACTTTTACTATTTCTTTTATTAGGTTCTGCCTTTACAAAATTCAAAAAGAACTATAAAATAAGTATTGGAATTATACATGAAAAACGTACCGTTAAAAATGTTGTTTCAAACGGAATTATCTCAGTAATTATGGCAATATTTGGAAATTATGCTGGATTTATTGGAGCTATTTCAACAGCAACAGCCGATACATTAGCAAGTGAAATAGGAGTATTGAGTAAACCTATATTAATCACGAGTAAAGAGAGAGTAAAACCTGGAACCGATGGTGGAATCTCAGTACTTGGAACAGTAGCAGGATTAATTGGAGCTTTAATAATAGGAGTTTCAGCTTTTATAGTAAATGTATCTCCAGACATTACCCACAGTATCTGCATAGCAATTGTGGCCGGAATGGTTGGTTGTTTTGCAGATAGTCTTCTTGGTGCAACATTAGAGCGTAATGGACTCTTTAACAATGAACATGTTAATTTAACTGCCACAATAATTGGAGCATTAGTTGGTATCATTATAATAACAATCGGAGCATAAAAAAATGAAAGGAATTATATTTGTAATAGATGGAATGGGAGATCGCCCAGTGAAAGAACTTGGAGACAAAACTCCCCTTGAAAATGCAAGAACTCCAGCTATGGACAAAATGGTTGAAGAAGGTATAACTGGAATTATGGATACAATTCGTCCAGGAGTAAGACCAGGTAGTGATACAGCACACTTAACATTACTTGGATACGATCCTTATGAAGTTTATACAGGACGTGGACCTTTTGAAGCAGCAGGTATTAATGTTGAAGTTAAACCTGGAGACATTGCATTTAGATGTAACTTTTCAACAGCAGATGAAAACCTTATCATAACAGATAGAAGAGCAGGAAGAATCCAAAGTGGAACTGATAAACTTGCTGAAGTAATTAACAATGAAGTAAAATTAGATGATGTTGAAGTAATCTTTAAAGAATCTGATGGACATAGAGGTGTTCTTGTTCTAAGAGGAAACGGTTTATCTGATAAGATTACAGATGCTGATCCTAAACATGAAGGAAACAAACCAAAAACTGTAAAACCATTAGATGATTCAGAAGAAGCAAAATTCACAGCAGATATAGTAAATAAATTCGTAGAACAATCATATGAATTATTAAAAGATCATCCAGTAAACATAGAAAGAATTGAAAATGGTGAAAATCCAGCAAATATTATATTACCAAGAGGAGTTGGAGCAGTTCCACATGTAACACCATTTGAAGAATTATATGGACTTAAAGGTGTATGTGTAGCTGAAACTGGACTTATTAAAGGTATAGCTAAAATTGCTGGAATGGATACTATAGATATTCCTGGAGCAACTGGTGGAATTGACACTGATATTGATAGTGTACACAAATACATCGTTGATACTATAAAAAGTAATAAATATGACTTTATATTAGTAAATGTTGATGGTGCTGATGAAGCAGGACATGATGGAGATATTTTTGGTAAAAGAGACTTTATAGAAAAAGTAGATAACATAATGGCTGACTTAAAAGACATGGATGATATTGTATTATTTGTTACAGCAGACCATTCAACACCAGTAAGTGTGAAAGATCATAGTGGAGATCCTGTACCAGTATTTATAAAAGCACCTGGATTAAGAGTTGATGATGTAAAAGAATATGGTGAAAGAGCTGCTGCAAAAGGTGGATTATGCCGTATTAGAGGAACTGATGTTCTATACATAATCAGAGATCTTATGAATGTAACACAAAAATTCGGAGCATAAGTTTAGATAAAATTTTATCTAACTTATTTTATTTTTTTTTAAACTTATATATAGCATATTCTTTTAAAATAATAAATAAAAGAATATAACTTTCTAAATTATTATTAATAACCTATCTTTCTATAAAATAGATTTATGTATATGTAAATAAGAAAATATTAAACTATGAAATTAACAACTATTCTTTTAAAGATTAAATGATAAATATGTTAACAGATATAAGGAGTTATAATATATGAAAAGCATACCAAAACTATTTGGAACCTCAGGAATTAGAGGAAAATATCAGGAAGAAATTACATTAGAACTAGCATTAGATGTTGCTAGAGCTTTAGCTAAATATATTGGTGGAAAAAATAAGAAAGTTGTAATAGGAAGAGATACAAGAACTTCTGGTAAAATCATTGAGAATGTAATGTCTGCAGGATTACAACAATCAGGATGTGATGTATTACTTCTTGGTATGGTTCCAACACCAGTTGTAGGATATGCAACCTTAAAAAAAGAAGCTGATGCCGGAATTATGATAACAGCTTCACATAATCCTTCACAATACAATGGAATTAAACTATGGAACAGTGATGGATTAGCATATAAACAAGACCAAGAAAGAACAATTGAAAAATTAGTCTATGAAAAAGATTTTAATATTGTTAAATGGAATGAAATTGGAAAAGAATACGATATTAGTTCATTCAAAGATAAATATATCGATGATATCGTTGCTAAATCTGGAATTAATCCTTTAAAACCATTGAAAGTTGTTGTTGACTGTGCATGTGGTGCAGGTTCTTATTTATCCCCAGAAGCTTTAAGAAGAGCTGGTATGAATGTGATTACACTTAATGCACAACCTGATGGATCGTTCCCAGGACGTAGACCAGAACCAAATGAGGCTAACTTAGGAGAATTAATGAAAACAGTGAAAGCATTAAATGCTGATGTGGGTTTAGCCCATGATGGGGATGCTGATAGAATGATTGCTGTGGATGAAAATGGAAATTTATCTGATTTTGATAAATTACTTACTATTATGGCAAAAGAGTTTGGTGGTACTGTTGTAACCACAGTTGATGCTTCAGCTTGTTTAGATATTCAGATGCAAAAAATCGGTGGAAATGTTCTTAGAACACCTGTTGGTGATGTTCACGTAGCTGAATCTATAAATAAAAATAAAGGAACATTTGGTGGAGAACCTTCTGGTACATGGTTACATCCTGATTTCTGTATGTGTCCAGATGGACTTCTTTCTGGTTTAAGAATAGTTAGAACAATACAGAAAAATGGTAAGTTATCAAAGCAATTAGATGCTATTGAAAATTATCCTACTATAAGACAAAAAGTTACTTGTGAAAATAGTAAAAAGAAAACTGTTATGAGTATTGTTGAAGAGAAATTTGAAGAGGAATTTGATGATGTTAAAGAAATTCTTACAATTGATGGTGTTCGTATTTCCTTTGAAGATGATAGTTGGGTTTTAATAAGACCTTCTGGAACTGAACCATACATTAGAATTACTGCTGAAGGTAAAACTCAGGAACATCTTAATAGTATTGAAAAAATATCCAATGAATTCCTAAACAACATCATATAATTCACCTCCTTTTTTCTCTATTTTTAAAAAAAAACCATATATACAACTTATTTTATATCATTGATTAAAAATAGTATTCATTAAACTATATTAAAAATGTATTACTAATATTTTAAATATACTAATATAAAACAGAGGAATACTAATGAAAGCTATAATTTTAACTGCAGGTGAAGGAACAAGAATGCGTCCTTTAACAACAACACGACCTAAAACAATGCTTATAACTGGTGGAAAACCATTAATACAATATAATATTGAATCATTAAGAGATGCTGGAATAAAAGACATTACTCTCGTTGTAGGCTATAAAAAAGAAGTTATTGAAGATTATTTTGGTGATGGAAGTGAATATGGAGTAAATATTACTTATGCTGTGCAAGAGGGCCAGTTAGGAACTGCCCATGCCATAGGTAGTGCTGAAGAATATATTGATGAAAGTTTCATAGTTTTAAATGGGGATATAATTGTAAGTTACGATCTTATCAGAAATTTAATTGAAAAATATGCAACTAGAACTAGTAACAATGTAAAAGCTGTATTAACATTAATTGAAGTAGATGATCCATCAAGTTATGGTATTGTTTCAACAGAAAATGGTAAAATAACAGAGATTATTGAAAAACCTTCAGTTGAAGATGCTCCAAGTAATCTTGCTAATGCAGGAATTTATTTATTTAGTCCAGAAATATTTGATGCTATAAGAAAAACTGAGTTATCCAAACGTGGAGAATATGAAATTACTGATTCATTAGATATAGAATTATCTGAAGGATGGGAAATATTAGGTCTTATTTCTAATGAAAAATGGATGGATGTTGGAAGACCATGGGAATTATTAGAATGTAATCAGGATTTCCTTGAAAAAATGGACGATAGTATTGAGGGCGAAATTGAAGATAATGTAACTATTCATGGTCCAGTACATCTTGGTAAAGGTAGTATCATTAGATCGGGTTGTTATATTCAAGGTCCTGTATTTATTGGTGAAAACTGTGATGTTGGACCTAACACTTATCTTAGACCATATGCATGTTTATGTAACGATGTAGATGTTGGTAATGCTGTTGAAATTAAAAATAGTATTATTATGGATGGAACTAATGTTAATCATTTATCATATGTTGGAGATTCAGTTATTGGTGTAAATTGTAATCTTGGTGCAGGTACTAATCTTGCTAACTTACGTTTTGATGATAAACATGTGCAAGTTACTGTAAAGGGCAATAGAATTGATTCTGGTCGTAGAAAACTTGGAGCTATCTTTGGTGACGATGTGAAAACAGGAATTAATACTAGTGTTAATCCTGGTGTGAAAATTGGTAATGGTTCCTTTATAAATGCAGGTTGTGTTTTATATAGAGATATTGAATCATTTTCATTAGTTTCCACAGAAACTAATCTTATTGTTAAGAAGATAAAAGAAAAAAAAGAGAATTAAATCCTTTTTTCTTTTTAATAATAGAAATATTATTTTTTTAAATTAATGATACATATGATACAACCCATTTTTATAAATTTTTAATACCACAACTATTTTTAGTAAAAAAAACCATGTAATATTATTAAGTATATAAAAAATAATCTATTTTATTAAAGCTACTTTTTATTTAATTAATGTTTAAAATATTCAAAAATTTAATTTTTCCAATAAAATAATGTATTTACTGAAATCAAAACTATATTAAAATATCATATTTGATAATAATTAATAATTATAAAAAAACACAACATATTAAAAATATTAAATAGTTATATAATACACAAGGAAAGATATTTCTGTTAAAGAAATACCCATAAAATAAAAAACAATATAATCTATTTATATTCAAAATAAAATAGAATTAAAGGCTATTTTTTAATATAAAAATAGAAGAAAATGTTGTTTCATATTTAATTAATAAAGAGAATAGGTGATTTAGTTTGAGTGAAACTATAGTAATATCCCCGACAAGTCGTCAAGAGGGACATGCAGAATTATCAATGGAAGTTGATGAGAACGGAATAGTAACAACAGGACGTTACTTTAGTATTACACCTGTACGAGGAATAGAAAAAATGGTTATTGGAAAAAGACCAGAAACTGCTCCAGTACTTGTTCAAAGAATATGTGGAGTATGTCCAGTAACACATACATTAGCATCAGTTGAAGCAATTGATGATTCCCTAAAAATAGAAGTACCCCAAGCAGGACGTATTTTAAGAGAAATGTGTCTTAATGCACATATGATAAATAGTCATGCAATACACCACTTTTTAGTAGCTCCCGACTTTGTACCAGATAACCAGTATAAAGAAGTTGTTAAAAAGATATCAACAATAAGAAAAAATGCTCAATATGTTGAAGATACAGTTGGAGGAGAAGGAATTCATCCATCTGATATTAGAATTGGTGGTATGGCACATAACATAACAAAAAATACAAAAAATAAAATTAAAACAAGAATCAGTGGGATGATGAAACTTCTAGAAGAACATGTGGAAACAATGGCTGGACTAATAGAAGATAAAGATTTCCCAGACAAACTAGGAGCACATAATCAACCTGTATTTGCTTCAGATAATACATATGGTTCAAAAAATAATCTTTCTATTAATGAAATAGAAGAAATATTACCAAGTTCTTGGTATGATCTTCCAGATATTGGAGAAAGAGCATGTTCACAAATTCCATTATATAAAGGAAATGTTGTAGAAACAGGACCTAGAGCAAGAGCATCAAAATTCCGTAAATTTAAAGAAGTAGGAGTTAAAGCACAACATCTTGCACGTGCACAAGAAATGATAAATTCTGCTGAAAAAATACTTGAATTAGTTGATAAACTTGATACATCTGCACAAGTAATGGCAGATTACACATTAGAAGGAACAAATCGTTTAGGTGTAGGAGTAATTGAAGGTCCAAGAGGAACAAATATTCATTCAGCAAAAATATCTCCAGAAGGATACATCAGTTATTATAATGCAATTGTACCTACAACATGGAATATTCCAACAATGGGACTTGCTACTGAAGGATTCCATCATGAATATGCTCCACATGTAATAAGAGCATACGACCCATGTTTATCATGTGCTACACATATGATTGTTAAAGATGATGAAACTAAAGAAGTATTAAAGGATGATATGGTTCAATTATAATTTGAAGGTATATTATGTCATATAATCATGAAAATTTAATAGTAGGCTGTGGAAATATTCTCTTTGGAGACGATGGTTTTGGTCCAAAGGTTATTGAATATATGAAAGAAAATAATGTTGAAATACCTGGAGATACTTGTTTAATTGATGGTGGAACTAGTGCTCCTCATTATATTTTTACATTACCTCAAGACAAATGGAAAAATATTATAATCATAGACATTGCATTATTAAACAAAAAACCAGGCACTATTGAAGTTTTAAATTTAAATCAGGTGAAAGAAGAAGATAGATACATGGATATACATGGTATATCGGCTACATACCCATTACATGATTTAGAAGATAGAATCAACATTCAAATTGTGGGATGTCAACCAGAAAATGTTCCACAAGATATGGATTTAGAGTTAACAGAAACATTAAATGCAAGTATCCCTGAAGCTGTTGAAATTACTATTAAATTGCTTAATAAAATGTTAAAATGATTATATACTACAAAGGGAGATAAAACAATAAAAAAAGGTGAGTATCTTGTTTGAAAAACTTAAGAATTTATTAAAAAGTGAAAATGAAAAAAAGATTGAAGCTCCACAAACTAAAAAATCAGGTGATAAATTAAAAATAGGTTATATTCATTTATCTGGATGTACTGGAGATTTAATGTCTTTTACTGAAAATTATGATGATTTTGCAGATTTACTTGAAGCAGTAGATATTGTTTATGGACAAACATTAGTAGATGTTTGGGAAATGCCTGAGATGGATCTTGTTCTCATTGAAGGATCTGTGTGTTTAGAAGATAAACATTCACTAAAAGAATTAAAAGAAGCAAGAAGTAAATCTAAATTATTAGTTGCACTTGGATCTTGTGCTGCAACTGGTGGTTTTACAGTATATGCTAAAGGTGGACAACAAGCACAACCACAACATTCATCATTTTTAGCTCTACAAAACATTGTGAAAGTAGATCTTGCAGTGCCTGGATGTCCTCCATCACCCGATATAATAAAGAAAATTTTACTTGCTGCAATAAACAATGATATGGATTATCTTAAACCATTTATGGATTTTGCATCCAATAAGGAAGTATGTGGCTGTGATTTACAGAAAAAAGTTTTAAATCACTCATTATGTATAGGTTGTGGAGCTTGTGCTGCAACATGCCCTACTCGTGCCATGAGTATGAAAGATGGAAGACCATTATTTAATTGTGATAGATGTGTAAAATGTGGTTTATGTTACTATCAATGTACACGTAGTTGGTTACCAATAGACCAAATGAAAAAAGAAATAGGATATTAAGGAGGAAATAAATTATGATACAAGATTCAGTTCTTGGACCACATCAAGAAATTATAACAGCAAAAGCTGCAGACAACAAAGTTTTAAGTAAAGCTCAAGATGGTGGAATTGTATCTGCAATTCTTATCTATGCATTAGAAGAAAATATTATTGATGGTACTATTGTTGCTGGACCTGGAGATGAACCATGGAAACCAGAACCTCTTGTTGCTACAACAAAAAAAGAAATTTTAAAAGGTGCTGGAACTAAATATACCATGTGTCCTAACCTTTCGGTTATAAAAGAAGCAACACGTGAATATGGTCTTGAAAAGATTGGAACTGTTGGAACACCTTGTCAAGTTATGGGATTACGTAAAATGCAAACTTATCCTCTTGGTGTTAGAAATGTTGTTGATAAAATAGCCCTATCCATTGGTATTTATTGTATGGAAAACTTCCCATATGAATCTTTAAAAACTTTCATCAATGATAAAGTCGGTGTTACACCATCACAAGTTACAAAAATGAACATTACTAAAGGTAAGTTATTTATAACCCATACTGGTGGTGAAGGTAAGATTCCTCTTAAAGAAACGCATGGTTATGAACAGGCCGGATGTAATTATTGTATGGATTATGTTGCTGAGTTGTCTGATTTATCTTGTGGGTCTGTTGGAGCAAAACCTGGATGGTCTACTATTATTAAACGTACCGATAAAGGAGCTTCTTTAATTGATAAAGCTATTAAAGAAGGTGTTCTTGAAACAACAGAAACTAATGAAGGTAAATTTGGTTTAGAAATGCTTAGAAAATTATCTACTAATAAAAAGAAAAAACACCAAAAACGTATTGATAAACAGATTGATTATGGTCTTAATATGCCATTTACCCATTCAAAAGATAAAAATGATCCTCTTGAAAATAGGTAATCTTTTTACCCTATATATTTTTTTATTTTTTTTACTTATTAATTTACTAATTTTATGTGTGTTATGCCATTATTTTAAGTCTATTTTAAATTATTTTTATGTATATATTATTTAAGAGTATTTTTGTGCTTTATTTCATATTTAATATTATTAAAAACAATGCAAAATTTTTAGGTATACCAAAATATTTATATACTCGGGAAGTATAATATTAAATTGACTAAGAAGTTTAGGTTATCCTAAATTCATATAAGCCATCCTAAACTATTAGTCAATGACAAGTTAAACAAACAATTACAGACTATAAACATTAAATTAAAAGAATTAAAAACTATTACTCCTACACATAATCAAAACATGTGAATAAAAAAAATAGTTTAAATAAATCACCTATTATTAATTAAAAATTCTTTTAAAAAAAAGTCTTAAAAATCCTCACTCCTTATTAAAAAACATAATATAACTTGTAAAAAAAAGAAAATAAAAAAAAATAAAACTCCCTAAGAACTCTAAAGAGAAATAATCTAAAGAGTAAATACAACTATTTTCTTTTTACATTAATTATCTTTTTTTTAAAATGATTATTTATCTTCATTTATTAAAAAACAATATTCTCGTAGTCTATTATCATACTCCTTATAATCAGGAAACCTTTTCCTTATAATATTAAAAAATTCATCACTATGATCTAGAACTATTAAATGAACCAACTCATGATAAATAACATATTCAATTAAATCATTAGGTAGAAATCTAAGATCTTTTGATAAAGTAATATTACCTAAACTACTACAACTTCCCCATTTAGTAGTCATGCTTCTAAATTGTACCCTATTAACCCTCACATTTAATAAGTTTTCATATTTTTTAATATAATTCTTTGAGACTTCTTTTAAAATATTTAATGAATTATGTTCAATAGATTTATCCTTAGTTGATTGTCTTAATATATTTTGAGACTTATGAAATTCCAGTATTTTATTATAAATCCAATTATCCTTCTTATGAATATAGTACTCAACATCTCCCCTAAAATGCTTAGGTAAAATTAACTTAAGAACACCTCTTGATAATTCATAACGAACATATTTAACATCACGATAATCAACAATGTACTCCACTTCTATATCCCTAATTCTAATCTTAAACATGAAAAAAATTCCATTAATAATTCTTTCTAAATATTATTTATCATACAACAATTAATAAATAACTATTTACTTCAAATACAAAACACTAATAATTCATATTGTTATATATAATAATAGATTATGTTAATTTTAATTAACTCATAGACAAAAATCAAAGGAAATAAAACATGAATATAAAAGAAGTTGATGTATTAATCATAGGGGCAGGACCAGCAGGATCATTAGCTGCAAGAGAAGCTAGCAAAAATGGTGCAAAAACATTAATCATAGATAAAAAATCAGAAATTGGTACACCAAAAAGATGTGCTGAAGGAATTATGAGTGGTGTTCTTGAAAGAGTACATATTACACCAGATGAACGTTGGATTGCAAGGAAAATTGATGGAGCTAGAATAGTTTCACCAAATAATACAAGTGCATGGTTTACACCAGAAACATTAGAAACACCTGCTACAGGTATAATATTAGAACGTAAAGTTTTTGATAAACATATGACAATGGATGCTATTAGAGAAGGTGCTGAAGTTATGATAAAAACCGAAGCATTATCCATGAAACGTGAGGGCGATGGATACTTAGTTGATATTAAAAGTTTTAACAAAGAATATAATCAAATTAAAGCACATATTGTTATTGGAGCAGATGGCCCTGAAGGTCATGTTGCTAGATGGGCAGAACTTAATACTAAAGTACCTCTTGCAGAGATGGAATCTGGCCTACAGTATGAGATGACCAATCTTAAAATGAAAAATAACTCAGTAATTCAATTTTTCTTTGGAAGTGTAGCTCCTGGAGGATATGCATGGATTTTTCCTAAGGGATATGATACTGCAAATGTAGGAATTGACATATCTGGAATTAAAGCCGAAAAAAGTGCTGTTAAATATTTAAATGATTTTATAGCTAATTGTGATGAAACAAAAGATGGTCAGATTGTTGAAATTAATGCTGGAGGAAATCCACTATGTGGTATATTTGATAAAATTATCACAGATAATGTTATGCTAGTTGGAGATGCTGCAGGATGTGTTAGTCCAATAACTGGTGGTGGAATTGACACTGCATTAGAAAGTGGTATGATTGCAGGTAGAGTTGCAGCAAAAGCAATAAAGAATCGTGATTATTCTGAAGAAAAATTACAAGAATATGCTGATTATATAGATAGTCACTTAGGTAAAAAATTTAAGAAATATATTGCAATAAGAGATGTATTATATAATTCAAGTGATGAAGATTTAGATGAATATATTACTGCATTAGCCAATGCTAATATTACAAAGCTCTCTACCAAATCATTAATCAAAGTAGTAATGAAAATTTCACCAAGAAAACTATTTAAATTACGTAAAATCTTATTATAATATGATTTTTACATAACTTCTTTTTTATAACCTTTTTTTTGAAAATACAATATTTAATAATACTTTAAAGAAAATCAATTAAAAATATTTTCTAAAGAAAATCCTTCTTTTTAAAAAATAAAAACACAACAGAACAAAAAGTCATTTAAACTCCTTAAAATCTTAGAAAGCCCAAATAAAAAATAATCATATATAATGTATATTTTTTTATAATAGATAAATACATATAATTATTATATAAATACAAAAATGAATAGAATAACTAGAGATATTTGAAATAAAAAAACATGAATCAAATAACACATAGTTAAACTTAAATCATTTAAATGAATTTTAAATAAACTAAAAAGAAATATATGTCATAGGGATAGATTATTCATTATTTTTTTAAGAATAAAATAAAAAAAATATTATATTTCAAAAATAAAACTAAAAATACATTAAAATTCATTATAGAGTTACTATTAAAAGGGGAGTAAAACAAAAATGTTGATAAAGGGAAATATTTTAAATGTATTTACAGATGAAATATATCCAGGAGAAATTAAAATTGAACATGGAATAATTGAATCAATAAAAGAAGTTAATGCCGATTTTAATGATATTATAGTTCCAGGTTTTATTGATGCACATATACATATTGAAAGTTCAATGTTAACACCGTCACGATTTGCTGAAATAGCTCTAAGACATGGAACAACATCAGTCATTGCAGATCCACATGAAATTGCAAATGTCATGGGAATGGATGGTATTGACTATATGATTGATGATGCAAAAAAAACACCATTAAAATATTATTTTACTGCACCATCCTGTGTACCAGCAACAAAATTTGAAAAATCAGGTGCTACTATAAGTCCAAACATAATAGACAACCTATTATCCAGGCCTGAATTTGTAGCATTAGGTGAAGTGATGGATTATAATGCTGTAATTTCTAATGAAAAAAGTATCTTGGAAAAAATAAAAATAGCAAAAAAATATCATAAACCAATTGATGGGCATGCACCATTACTAAGTGGAAAGAATCTACAAAAATATGTTAAACATGGTGTAATTACAGACCATGAAAGTACCACTAAAAAAGAAGTAGCTGAAAAAAAGAGAATGGGTATGAAGATAATGATCCGAGAAGGATCAGAATCTAAAATGCTAGAAAAACTCATTTACTCAAATTGTGATTTTATAGTATCTGATGATCTTAAACCAGAAGATCTTATTAATGGACATTTAGATAAATGTCTACGTAAAGCTGTTGACTATGGAATGGATCCATACGAAGCTATAAAACTTGTAACAATAAATCCTGCAGAACATTATAATTTAAATGCTGGAAGTATCAGTCCAGGTAAAAGTGCAGATTTAGTATTTATAGATAATTTACGTGATTTCACAGTAAAACGTGTAGTTATAAATGGTAATACCATATTTAAAAAACAAAAATTATTATTCCGTGCAAATCCACGTCCTATTGATACAACATTACATGTGTCCTTAACTAAACCAGAAGATTTTGATTTAAAAGCCCAAAATCCTGCACATAAAAGTGCTACTGTTAATTTAATTAATGTATCTGATAACACAATCATTACAAAACAATCCAGTGCAAAATTAAGTATTCAGAAAAAAACAATTATTCCTTCAGTATTTGAAGATATTTTAAAAATAAGTGTTGTAGATAGGTATGGTGGAAATACTATTTCAAATGGTTTTGTTAAAGGATTTGGAATTAAAAATGGAGCAATAGCATCTAGTGTAAGTCATGATTCACATAATATAATAGTTGTTGGAACTAACAGTGAATACATGTCTCGTGCTACTAATCACTTAATTGAAAATAAGGGAGGTCTTGCTGCAATATCCAACCAGGCTAAATTAGATGTTACCCTACCAATTGCAGGACTTATGAGTGATAAACCAGCAAAAGTAGTTGCTAATAATTCAGCAAAATTAAATGAATTAGTAAGTAACATGGGATGTGAATTATCTAGCCCATTTACATCATTATCATTTATGGCATTACCTGTTGTACCTGAAGTTAAAATGACAACAAATGGATTGTTTAATGTTAATACACATCAATTTATTGATATAATAAAAGAAGAAAAATAAGTTATTCTTCTATAATTTCTTTTTTTAAAAGTTTTAAAGACTGAATATGCTGATTATTTCCCGATTTTTTAATAAAACTAGATAAATTCTGAAGTTTATTAATATAATCATTTTTTTGAGTAGAATTCATGTATGGTATTCTTGTATAATCTACTAATAAATCAATTATCTTATTTGTTGCTCTGTTAATTACTGGTGGTTGATTATTTATTTCATGAATTTCCTCAATATTTGCAGTAATCTGTGTTAGTGTAACTTTTCCATAGTTATCTTCATGAACATATTCACATATAGAATATACATTAGCTTTAATAACTATATTTGAATCTAATAAAAAATACTCTTTATTATAATCACTTGGTGTTAATTTATTTAAAAGTGCCTTGGTGTATACTAGAGGATTTGTTGTAAATTGAATTAGAAATTCAGGATTAGTTTTTATATTTTTTAGAGTTCTATTCGGATATAAATTTAGAATTACTTTTTTATTATTGAATTTTATTCCAAATGGCTTAAAATTAACTTGTTTATTAAATGATGTTATTATTACCTCATAAATTGTATTTTCCATTAGATTAATTTCTATATCATCCATATTTTAGCCACATTAATATTGGTATTTACGTTGATCAAGCCATCGAGTTATTATTCCATAAACTAGAAATGCTACAATCATAACAAGAATTAATGGTAATAAAACTTTGAAAAATAAAAATATAAATATACTTGCAATGATTATACTAATTACAATAATTATTATATTATCAATTGTCATAATATAATATATAGATAAAAGTAATATATAATAAATTATTAAATCAGTAATTTTTTTATTATAAAACTTATTTTAAAAAAAAATATGGGAATTTATCATGAGCATTGTTATTATTAATAATTTTGGACAGTATAATCATAGAATATCTAGAACTTTGAAGTATTTGAATATAGAAAATAGTCTTATACCAAATACTACTAGTTTTGAAGAAATAGAGCAAATGAACCCTAAAGGCATTATTTTAGGTGGAGGTCCATCTATTGAACGTATAGGTAATTGTAAGGAAATTATCTTAAATATGGACATTCCAATTTTGGGAATATGTTTAGGACATCAAATTATAGCTGATGTCTTTGGTGGAGAAACTAAATCTGCAGAGATTGAAAGTTATGCACAAATAGAACTTAATATTCTTAAGGAAAATGGTCTATTTAAAGGTATTGGTGATTCTCTTAAAGTATGGGCTTCTCATAAAGATGAAGTTGTTACTTTACCTGAAAATTTTGAAATACTTGCAAACTCAGATAAATGTGATATTGAAGCTATGAAACATGAAGATAAAAATATATATGGTATTCAATTCCACCCTGAAGTACAACACACACCACGTGGTGGAGAAATATTTGAAAACTTCAATAAAATATGTGAAAATTATTAAATTAATTTAAAGGTTGAGTGAAATAAGATGATGATGGACACTACTAAATTTATAGAAGAATCAATAAAAAGTATAAAAGAAGAAGTTAAGGATGAAAAAGTCATTATTGCCTTATCTGGTGGAGTAGATAGTTCTGTTGCTTCAATTCTTGCATCAAAAGCTATTGGAAATCAACTCGAAGCAGTATTTGTAGATCATGGTTTACTTAGAAAGAATGAAGCTAAAGAAGTTGAAGATACATTTAAAGATAGATTAAATTTTAAATTAGTTAATGCCCAAGATGAATTTATAGAAGCATTAGATGGTGTAACAGATCCTGAAAAGAAACGTGAAATTATTGGTCACAAATTTATTGAAGTATTTGAAAGAGAAGCTAAAAAATCAGGAGCTAAATACTTACTTCAAGGAACTATAGCACCAGACTGGATTGAAAGTAAAGGAAATATAAAATCACACCACAATCTTACATTACCTGAAGGTTTAGTATTGAAAATTATAGAACCTTTACGTGAATTATACAAAGATGAAGTAAGAGAAGTAGGTACTGCACTTGAATTACCTGATGCTATTGTTCACAGACAACCATTCCCAGGGCCTGGACTTGCAGTAAGAGTTCTTGGAAACATTACAAAAGAAAAACTAGAAATTTGTAGAGAAGCTAATGCTATTCTTACACAACACGTTGAAAACGAAGGATTAGATAAAGATTTATGGCAATATTTCGTAGTTTTAACAGATAGTAAAGTAACTGGAGTAAAAGGAGATCAAAGAGACTTTGGATACCTTGTTGTTATACGAATGGTTCAATCATTCGATGCTATGACAGCAAATGTACCAGACATTCCATGGCCATTCCTACATAAAGTATCACAGGAAATTACTGCTAATGTTCCCGAAATAACACACGTATCTCTCTCATTAAGTAATAAACCACCTAGTACAATAGAATTTGAATAATTCTATAACCTCCTTTTAATTTTTATTAGTCTAATTAATTTTTAATTATAATACAAAAAATATTTAATTACTTTTTTTAAAAAAAATAAAAAAAATAATATAGGAAATGAAATTTATGAATTGTTTAACATCAAAATTAATAGTTTATAGAAATATTGATAAAGAAAGTATTTTATTTAAGTTATCTGAAATATTTAAGGATTTTAAAACAAATGATTATGAAGATGAGGAAATTATTAATAGAATTTATACTCAAATTAACAGATTACTTTCTCTTGCAACTAGTTATGGTTTTGATAAGAACCTATGGCATAATTATTTAGCTTTTATCTTAGCTACTGTTGAAAATCCCTTCACCCTTGTTTCTGAGAAGGTTGGTGTTAATGAAGGTAGTGTTAATGAATTTACAAAAAATGATTTTTTAATAATAAAACAATTATTTGACTATGACTTTTCAGAAATAGAAGAAAAATTAGGTATTAACTGTTTTAGTATAATAACTAATTATCATGCCATAATTAAAAAAGAACAATTATTTAACAAAGATGTGAGTATTAAAGTTCAAGAACTTAGTAATCTTATTGAAGAAGCTTCTAATGAAATGGAAATATATGATATTGTCACTGATTTCTATAAACGTTATGGTGTTGGTAAATTTGGATTAAATAGGGCATTCAGATTATCTCATGATGAAAATTCTGATTTTATTATTCCTATTACCTCACTTGATGATGTTACTCTTGATAATCTTGTAGGTTATGAAATGCAGAAGAAAAAATTAATTAGAAATACTGAAGCTTTTGTTAATGGAAAAAAAGCAAACAATGTTTTATTGTATGGTGATGCTGGTACTGGTAAATCTACAAGTATTAAAGCAATACTTAATCAATACTATGATAAAGGTCTTAGAATGATTGAATTATATAAACATGAGGCCAAATATTTATCTAAGGTTATTAGTCAAATAAAAAATAGAAATTATAGATTTATTATTTACATGGATGATCTTTCATTTGAAGAATCTGAGAGTGAATATAAGTATCTTAAAGCTTTAATTGAAGGTGGTCTTGAGACTAATCCTGATAATGTATTGATATATGCCACATCTAATAGACGTCATCTTATTAAAGAAACATGGAATGAAAGAACTAATACCTCATCTGGTGAAGAGATGTATAGATCTGATACTATTCGTGAAAAATTATCATTAGTTGATAGGTTTGGTATGTCTATTGGTTATTATAAACCTACAATGAAAGAATACTTTAATATTGTAATTACTCTTGCTAAAGATTATCCTGAAATTAAATTATCAGAAAAAGAATTAGAACAAGAAGCTAATAAATGGATTATGACCCATGGCGGTCCTTCTGGACGTACAGCCCAACAATTAATTTATTATTTACTGGGAGATAATTAATTAAGAAAGAATAGATTTTAATAAAATAAAACAATAGTAAGATTAATATTTTAATCTTTTACTCTTAATTCTTCTTTTTTTATGTGTATTTTTTGATTGATATTATTCTTTTTTACTAATTACTATCAAAGATTTGTTTTTTAGTAGTATTTTGTGTAATTGTATTTATCATTATACTATTTTCTACCAGGTTATATAATTTACCACCACTACTATTATATTATATGTAAATCAAGGAAAACTTAAGTGATTCATTAATATTGTAAAAATTTTTAGGTATACCAAAACCTTTATATACTATCGAAGTATAATATTAAATTGACTAAGAAAATTAGGTTTACCTAAATTCTTAGTTATGAGTTAAAAAATCCAATTAAAAGAATTAACAAAAATAACTATTATAAAACTACACAATAAAAATAGTTAATCATATTTAAATCACCTATTATTAAATAAATTCTTTTAAATAATAACTCAACACTCCTTATTAAAAAAACATAATATAACATAAGCCAAAAAGAAAATAAAAAAAAATACTCTAAAACAAGCATCCAATGGAGTATTAGTACAAATAATATTTTCTTTTTAAAACTTATACTTTTTTTTTAAAAATCAGATACAAAATAATATATCATATTAAATCATTACAGATATTAGATAAATATATATATTATATGTGTAAAAAAAATAACTTAAGATACAAAGTAATTTGTATCGAAATTAAAAAAACATGAGAAACTGTGTATTTACAAAAAAATCTTTAAAACAATGTAAATAATAGATAGCCATCCGAAATTTAAAATAGGAATATTAAAATCAATCTATTTAAAAAAAATTGAAGTTAATGATTAACTAAATAATAGATAAAACATAATCAAAGTATTAATTTAATTACTATTATAAATATGATAATTCAACCAAGTATAATAAAAGTAATTATCACTATCAAGACTCTCAATAACAATAGTATGATATAATATTTCAAAACTTAAAGATTTTACTAAAATTATATACATTATTTAAAAATAGCATCATATTTCTGAATTATGATCATAGTATCATCATAACAACTATAACATATTCGTAATTCATTGTTCTACAAGATTAGATGAAATTTTAAATAAGTAATATAAATATTACAATTAACAACTAGTGAAAAATCAAAAAGCAATGCTAAAAATACACGAAAAATAATTTGATTTATACAAAAACAACCACTATAACAAAGCAAATACTACTAATTGTATAAATTAAAATTATTTAAAAAAAATGAAGTTATCCTAGAAAATTAATATTTATTCATAAAAACTCTCTCAATTTCATAATATTATTGATAAAATATGAAATTGTAGACAAAAAAATTAAATTTATCTTTCTTAGTCTAAAATACCCTATATATAATGTTGAGGATGATAGACAAAGAATATAAAGAATTAAAATCATCAGTAACACTAAAATAATGGTTTGAAGATAATTATTTTAAACCTAAAAAAGAAGAAGCTATGATTAAACAAACCCATGGGCTGTGGGGGATAGCTCGATTAATCTAAACTACAATAATAGTTTATTGCCCGAGAAACACCAACCATAATAGTTGGAGTAAGTCAAAGTCTATTTATTTTTTTTAAGAGAACTATAACTTTATTTTTAGAGGTTATGACATGATTTAATAACTACTTGTTCCAATCATGTCATAATCTCATTTTATGATAATTCCTCATTTCTTTCTAAACCTTTGATTAAAGAATCATATAATGATTTTCCCTCAGAAAGACTATTTATAATAGCTTCTGTTACACCCCCAGGTGTTGAAACTTCCTTTACAAATTCTTCTTTATTTGATTTGGGAACTAATTTCTCTGCTTTTGAAGAAATTTCAATAAAATCTGAAAATTCCTCAGCAATTTTTCCAATAGCTTCTTTATTTTCATCTAATTGTGCATCGACAACAGAGTAAACTGCAGGTAAACATCCTGCTAAAACCATGTATTTCATTTGATTTTCATTATCTAATACGTAATAATCTATTTCTAATAATTTAAAAATAGTATTAGCTTTCTTATTTTCTGGGTATACTCCTGCTATGGCATTATAATTTCTAATTGTACCAGGACCTGTTGGTATAATGCGTACAACATTGTTTGATCCTGTTTGTCTTTTAATAGTATCTATACTTATACCAGCCATGAAAGAAATTACAAGTACATCTTCATCTAATCCAAATTCACCAATCTGTCTAAAGTTCTGTGGAGGTACAGATAAAATTATTATAGAACACGATTTTACAATATCTGAATTATTATGTATTAATTCATCTAAATTATTATCATATAAATCACTGAATGTGAAAATAGAACCATTATATGATAGTTGTATATTTTCTCGAGGATATTTTTTTTCAAGTAATGATAGTGCTAATGCTTGGCCTATATGCCCTGCTCCTATTATTCCAATATTATTTTTAAAAAGATCATCTTTCATAAATATTATTCTCTAATTGAATACTATAATACTTTATTAAGATATAATAATATAATAATAGTTAATCTAAAAAAGAGGGGGTTAATACCAATGATTGAAAGTAAATATAAATTTCTAAAAACCATAACAAAACAGTTATATAATATGAAATCAAAGAAAATAGGCAAGGAAATTGATGGTACAACACCTCCTTCAATTTTTATTGGTAGTTATAACTATCCTAAGGTATATGCTGGACCATTAATTGCACCAGAATTTGAAGATTCCATGATTATGGATCAACCTGAAGAATGGATTTCAACAAATACTTCTCAACAAGAGATTATAAATTATCGTCTGAATCTTGTAAGGGGAAAACAGACAATTGGAATAAATGATCTTGAAAATAGTTATGTTGAAAAATTACAGGAAATATCTATGGCTTCAAAATCAATAGTTAGTGAAGCAGAATTTAATAAAAAGCCATATGGTATGACTTTAAGTGCAGAAAATACCCCACATGGACCAAGTGCTCTTCTTAAGAAATTTGATATTGAAAATGTAAAATGGGATTATCAACTAGAAAAAGCATACTATGATACTGATTTAAGGGCAAGTGATGCTGTTGAAATATTACATAAGAAAAATATTCCATTTTCACAGATACAAAAAGCATTTTCTGTTGGAACTATGGGTGAGAAGAAGAATAGAAAATTAGTACCTACCCGTTGGTCAATAACTGCTGTTGATACTACAATTGCAAATAATTTACTTAAGAATGTTAAATATTATTCTCAAATTGATTGTTATAAAGTATATGAATTTACCAGTCTAAATAATTATTATGCTATTCTTGAAATACCTACACCATGGCAGTATGAATGGATGGAAGCCTTTTTAAATACAAGTAATGGTGCTATGATTTTTACTGATTATGAACGAGATCATGGAAAAAAAGAATATTCACGTGTTGGTGGATGTTACTATACTGCTAAGATGGCTGTTCTTGAACAGATGGAACGGGACAAACAACAAGCAGGTTGTATTATTTTCAGAGAAGCTAATGAAGATTATATTCCATTGGGTGTGTTTAATGTGCGTGAGAATATTCGTCATGCAATGAATTCAAAGCCTAAGGAATTTGAAACTATGCAACAATCACTAGATTATATTGAAACAAAATTAAAACTTACAATTAAAGATTTTAGAAGGGCTAGTGATTTATTAGATGAAATATTAAAAGAAAGACAAACTACTCTTGATGAGTTTTTCTAGGTTGGTGATATATTTGTTAAAATTAGATTATAAAAAACGTTCTGAAGATGCATCTTCCCTTATGAAGGAGGCTATTTACTCTAATCATGATTATTATACTGATGCTATTGAAGGTATTCAAGAGTTATTGCCTTCAAATGAAACACATATACTCAATAGTGCAAATAGTTGTATATTAACTGTTGTTGAAGCACTACCTGAACCTATACTTATACCTGATGAAGGTGGATGGAATGGATTGGAAAGAAGTGCAAAGATATTAAAAAAACAAGTAGATACTATTGACACAGATGATGGTATTATAAATATTGAATATCTTCATAATTATTTAAAAAATAACAATGTAGGTTCTATTTATATTACAACTCTCGCTGGTTATACTGCATTACAACCTGTAAATGAAATTTTTGAATTATGTGCCCTATATGATGTTATCCTTGTTTTAGATATTTCAGGTACAGTAGGATCTAATGAATTGTCATCACAAGAACACTGTGATATCCAAGTATGTTCAACAGGCTCACCTAAAATAGTGAATATAGAAAATGGTGGATTTATAAACAACATAACACAGAAATTAAAATTCAACAACCACCTATTAAAAACATTTAAAGCAGATAATATAACATGTGCTGGAATAAGTAATGAAATAACAAAGGCACCACTCATATTAGATAAAACAATAAAATTAAATACTTATCTTAAAAAAGAATTATCAAAAAAATTAGAAGATGATACAACACATAATGTCATACATAGTAACTCCATTGGAATAAACACCATATTTACAACAGAAAGTAAAAGTAAAACTAAAAAATTAGCATATAATATAAGACAAAAACTCGATATTACAGATAATAAAAGTATAATAACAACAGGCCCTAATTATAATAGACTAAAAAAACCATGTGTTGCCATAGAAGTAAAAAATTTAGATATAAATCAATTAAATCAAGAAAAAATTGATGAATTAATAGAAATTATAATAGAATCAATAAATGAACAATGAAGTTACTCCATGCAGTCATATATTTCAAGTGTAAAAATCATTACAAATTATTTAAAAAAAGAAAAAGAGAATTAATTTTTTATTGAAAGTAATGCAATTTTTTCACAGAGAGTATCCTCTATATTTTCATCATTTACTAGTTCATATTTCTCCACTATTTTTTTAGAGTCATATTCTTCTAGTAATTCATCACGTCTATTGGATAAAAACGTTTCTACTTCCATTATTTGTTTATCTGTTGTATTAATATATACTACTGTAATATTTCCTTGTTTTTTAATTCCAAGTAAGTTAAGAGCCTGTGTTATTTGTTTTTGTGCTGATAATCTTACACATATTTCAAGTCCTCTGTCATGAGCAAAATTTTGTTTTTCCTGAAATGCCTTTATTGACTGTGCTATTGCTTGATTTAAGTGTTTAATTCCACAGATATAATCACAATCCAATAACTGTATCGTTGAATCTTCTTTTTGGGAAGTTATGTTATCTATTTTTTTTAGAAATTCTGGAATATTTTCAATTGTATTATCAGGATAGGAATGTATTGTTATTGTGTATTCATTAAGTAATTGTTTCTGTAAATCCATTCTTTCATCTTCTTTTTTCATCTGTAAGTATTTTATTTACTCCTTTTAAATATGCTTCTACACTTGCCATTATAATATCAGGTTCTGTACTTCTTGCTGTTATTACCTTATCATTATATTTAAGTTTTACAAGTACGTCAATCAATGCATCTGTTCCACCAGTAATTGCATCAACATGGTATTCTTCAAGTGTAATATCAGCAGTATCTTTAATTGTTTTTCGTATTGCCTCAATTGCAGCATCAACTGGCCCTACACCTACTCCTGCTTCTATTCTTTCACTATTATTTATATTTACTTTTACTGATGCTGTTGGTGTTACTTTATTTCCAGAAACTGTTGTGTATTCTTGAAGTACTAATGAGTCTTCCATGTCAATATTTAGAATATCATCTGTTATTGCTTGTAAATCCACATCTGTTACTGTTTTTCCCATGTCTGATAATGATTTTACTCTTTCAAATATTCTATTTAATTCATCATCTGTTACTTGTGTATTAGTTTCCTTTATTTTTTCATGTATCACATGTTTTCCAACATGTTTTCCTAGTATAAATCTTCTTCTATGTCCTACTGTTTCTGGTTTTATTGGTTCATATGTTTCTGATTTTTTTAGTACTCCATCTGCATGTATTCCAGATTCATGTGCAAATGCATTACTTCCAACTATTGCCTTATTAGATTGAAGTGTAACTCCAGATATTCTCTCTACAAGTTGAGATATTTCATAGAATAATTCAGTTTTTATTCCTGTTTTTATGTTGTATAATGATTCTATTGCCATTACTAACTCTTCACAGGAAGCATTACCTGCTCTCTCTCCAAGACCATTTATTGTTACGTGTGCCTGTTGTGCTCCAGCATTTAAAGCTGCTAGTGTATTTGCAACTGCAAGTCCAAAGTCATTATGACAATGAACACTAAGTGGTTGTGGAAGTTGTGCTAATTCTTTATAGAATTCATAGGAACGTTCTGGTGTTAAGATTCCCACTGTATCACATGCACATAGCCTATCTGCTCCAACCTCAATACATTGATTATATAGATGTTTAAGATCATCCATACCTGTTCTTGTTGCATCTTCTGTTGATAATTCAACTATTAAACCATGACTTTTAGCATATTCTGTTGCATTAACTGCCATTTCTTCTACTTGTTCTCTTGTTTTACGTAGTTTATAGTCAATGTGTAAATCTGATGATGGAATTACTAGATGAATACTATCCACATCACAATCAAGTGCTGTATCTATATCTATCTTCATTGGTCTTGCAAAACTACATATTTCTGCATTTAACTTATTTTCTGTTATGGTTTTAATACTTTTTTGTTCATCTTTTGATGTTATAGCAGAACCTGCTTCTATAACATCCACACCTAACTCATCTAATTTTGAAGCTATTCTTAACTTTTCATTAGATGTGATTAATACTCCAGGTGTTTGTTCTCCATCCCTTAGAGTAGTATCCAATATTTTTAAATCATTTAACATGATTATCACCTATTTTTTTGATAAAACAGTTATTATACGTGTTAAACTTTTATGCATTCTAATAGCATGTTGTTGATTAATTTTAAGGGGTGTACCCTCTACAACTTCATTTAGGTCTATGTAATGTGGACTTGCCATACATATATACCCATCATCTTTTAAATAATTTGAAATTGCAATTAGTGCTTCATGATATAGTTCTTTTGTATTATCTCCACCAAGAGTTGTTGATATACCATATGGTGGATCCATTGCCACTGCATCAACTGTTTCATCAAGTTCTAATTTTCGTACATCTTCCCACATTATTTTAAAGTCTTCAAAACCTTCATGTGCCAAGTTAAGTTTTGAACCTTCATACATATGTTTTTCAATATCTGAACCAATTAATTTAGTATTTAATATTCCTGCTTCTATAAGAATTCCACCAGTTCCACAGAATGGATCAAGTACAGTGTCGTTGTTATGTACATGAGCTAAATTCACCATACATAATGCTAGTTTTGGACTCATTGAACCTGGATGAAAGTATGGTCTTTTATGTGGTTTGTTGTCAAAGAAATGTTTTTTATCTTGTTCTATTATTAATTGGCTTATTATTACTTTATTATATTTTTTTATAGATACTTCTTTGTATTCATTTACTACTTGTTCTGGATTTGTGTATATTAACTTAATTGTACATATTGCATCATCTAATGATACTGGCATGTTTGATTTTTGTTTAATAAATCCACCAATATTACGTTCAATTTTATCTTTATCAACATCACCACCACCCATACGTTTAACACGTACTTTAAATGAATCTGTAACATATTTTGTCCAATCTATATCCTCTATTGATTCTTCAAGTTTTTCTGGTGTTGTTTTAGATATTGTTTTTAGTATTTCATGAGTATATCCTAAATGACTTCCCAATTCTACAATATCTTCCCATGTAGCCCCAACATCCAATTCTATTATTCCAGGATATTCATTTAAAATAGTGTATTTTATATCCAATGTTTCTAGTCTTGATAATAATTCTGCTTTAGGTAATGTTTCATTTTCTTGGGAAAGTACTACAGTGATTTCCATATATTTTTCAGTCTCCTTACACCTATTTTTGGTAATAATTTAAAAATTATTCCTGTTTTTATTAATTGTTTTAGTAATGGAATTTGATTATCCATATCACCATATTCTGAAATTATTTTATCAACATCATATTCATTTAATTGATTGAACATATAATTAAAATCATCCTCAGTCATGTTTTCCATTATATTTTGAACATTATGTTGAGTCCTAAATTCTTCATCATATCTTTCATGATATTCTCTTTCATAGTTTTCTAGGTATGAATTATCTCCAGATTCAAGCATTTTATTACTGTTATTTTTTGCAATTTCTATACAGTTAAATCCTGAAATAATACCTCCACCTGTTGTAGGTTTAACTTGACTTGCCGTGTCTCCTAGAAGTATTGTGTTGTTTTGAACTATTTTCTTATTAATATTAAATCTAGGAATAATTCCATAATGTTTTTGAATAATTTCATCATTTAATGAAAGCTCATTATCCAATAGTTTTGTTGCTCCACCATAGGAATTTTTTGTAAATAAACCAATTCTTGATTGGTTAGATGATACTGGTATTTTCCATAAAAATCCAGGTAATAGTTCTTCTCTAACAGATACATCCACAAATTCAGTACTTGGATTATCTGTTTGTATAGTGTATTGTATTGCCATGAATGAATCTTCATCTAAATTAGGATTCATTTTCTTTGATGTTTTTGAATTAGGTCCACATGCTACTGCTATTAATTTAGCTCTATGATATGCATTACCTATTCTTAATGTGGTGTTGTTAATATCAACATCATCCACCATTGTTCCTATATGGGCATCCACTCCAGCATTGATAGCTCTATCAAACAAGTACTTATCATACAATACCCTATCTAGCACATATGCTACTGTATTATCTTTTTCAACATGTACTGTCGTTTTATTTGGTGATATTAAGTTAGCTCCCCTAACTTCATTAGATATAAATTCTCTTGGTAAATTTTTAGTATCATCAATATTTGTTGAAACCAGTCCAGCACATTGTAGTGGTTGACCTATCCTATTTTTCATATCAAAGAGAGCTACATCATATCCTAATTTTGCCATTTTATATGCATATGTAGATCCTATTGGTCCACCACCAACTACAATTATATCATAATTTGTCATATTTTACATCCAATTTGTTGTATAATTCAAAAAAAAATCTATAATAAATATAACTCCATCAATCTAAAAAAAAAAGAAGGTGAAATAAAATTATTTATACTTTTTAAATCTATTTTGATGTTTGTTAATTATTTCATCCAGTTCTCTTTTAGATTTTTTCTTATCCCCCATCATTTGTTTCCATTTAGAAGTTTTAGTATTTTCTTCTTGGATACCTCTATAATCCCTTTGATTATCAAAATTCTGATTATAATTATCATATTGGTAATCCTGTTGATAATTATTTGATTGAGTATTGTATTTGTTAAATCTAGGATCATATGTGGAATTGAAATTTGAATATCCCCTATATGAGTCTGATTGGACATTACTTATCTTATTCATTACAATATCTTCAACTTTACTAGGATTTGGTACTGCATCAAGAATCGTTTCTGAGTTATCATGTCCACCATAGATTATCATATTTCCACAGTTTAGAATTCTTTCAATAATTGATTGAGAAACTTCTATATCTTGTATTTTACTATAAGACATGGCGATTTTTTCTTTATGGAAAAATCCCCTCCTTATTATTACACGTTGTTCTGTTAAAGTATAGAGTGTATAATTCCAATCTAAAACATCCAATCCTATTTTTATAATTACAATTAAAATACAAAAAATAAGTATTAATTCCATTATAAAAGTCATATTTTCAAGATTGATTTGAAAAGTTGTTAATAAATTACTTTGTATACCATAGAATACTGTTATTAATGGTGCAAATAAAAATACTAACAGGAATAATACCACTATTTTCAGTACAAAATTATCTGAGTATAATAATATGTTCGGTCTTGTTTCAAGAAGAACATGTTCACAATTAGATGGTCTATTATCATAGGTATTATACTTATTTTGCCTAGATTGATTAGGTTTTGGCATCATAGATAATCATGCCCCCATTTATTATTTTAAATATGTTAAGTATATTTGTTAATAATAAATAATATAATTTTATAAAAGATTTAAAAAAAAGATACTTGATTCTATAAAATAATAAATCGTGATTTTAATGCCAAAAAATACACTCCATATAAAAAATATAGATATTCAAACAACACATATCATGTTAAAAACAGATATTAACTGTGATATTAAACCATTTATTCAAAACCAGAGAGAAATAATTTTAAATGAAATTAAAGAAAATCCCAATTTTCTAAAATCATATACCCCCATACCCCTAATTGATAAGAAACCTATACTCAAATTAATGACTAAAGCTGGTGAAATAGCAAATACTGGACCTATGGCTGCTGTTGCTGGAAGTATAAGTGAGATGTGTTTAGATTATCTTGAATCATTTAAAAGTAAATTTTCAATAGTAGAAAATGGTGGAGATATTGCTCTTAAAACAAACAAAAAGATAAATATGGGTATTTATGCTGGAAAAACTAGTTTTTCATATAATTATGGTTTTAAAATAAAACCTAAACCTTATAAATACGGCATATGCACCTCCTCATATGATGGTCCTTCAAAAAGTTTTGGTAGTACTGATGCAACCATAGTATTTAGTAAACAAAGTAGCATAGCTGATAGTCTTGCAACAAGTATTGGTAATTATGGAAATGGAAATACAGAAAATGAAGTTGTTCATAATGCTCTAAGTTATGCTGAAAAATACAGTGACTACTATGAGGGAGTTCTTGTTATAAAGGGAGAAACTCTTGGTAAAACTGGACATATTCCACAATTAATCTCAATTAACAACACACATGTAAAAGAAGCATTTGAAATAGAATAGATTTATAGATTTTCAAGACATACCTCTTGAAGAACTTGAGCATCAGGATTATCTGGATACATCACTAAAACCTTTCTAAAACATTTAATTGCATTGTTAAAATCATCCAATTCCATATATGCCACCCCTTTATTATTTAACACTATAGGATTGTTTTCATTTAGTTTTAATGCATTATTATAACATTCAATTGCTTCTTCATATCTTTGCAGTCCAAGGAGTGTATTTCCTTTACTTGCCCAAGTATTTGAATCTTTATCATTATCTAAACATAATTCCAATGATTTATCATAGGAATATAATGCTTCTTCACTTTTACCAAGCATATTCAATACTGTTGCCCGTTCATTCCATACATCAGCATCTGTATCATCTATTTCTATAACCATGTCAAAGGAATTTAAGGCATTTTCAAAATCATTAAGCATTTCATAGATCAATCCTCTCCAATATAATACTGTTGTGTTATGCATATTGATACTTAATGCTTTATCACTCATTTTAAGAGCCTTTTCCAAATCATGTTTATTTAGGTATGCTATTGCTATGTTATTATAGAGATATTCATTGTCTGGTTCTAATTTTATTGCTTTTTTATAATGATTTATAGCATCCCCAAATTGTCCCAGACGTGAGAGTGTATCACCAATTCTATTTAGTAATTTTACATCATCATGATCATATTCTAATGCCGCCTTGTAACAGATTGATGATTGTTTATACTTACCCATCTCAAATAATACATCTGCCTTTTTAATAATCATGTTTTTTTGATTAATTGCTGAACCTTCCCATTGTGTTACATGTAACTTACGAAATTCAAATACTTGAAACTTATCTTTACCACTTGCATTGTTGGGATATGTTTTTTTAAGATCTTTCTCCATTTCCTTCGAATTTTTATATCCTAACTTAGTAGGCAGTGTTGCATCTTCTATTATTTGATTAAATGTCAGTATCTCCACCCTTGTAACTTCAGCTTCAAATAATTTTTCCCGTTCTTTAGATAGGATATTCCAGTAACAATATAACCTATCACCCCTATATAATGGTTGTTTCCACAAACGTCTAATTGTAACATTGCGTTTTCCACTAATCAAATCAATATCTCTATTTCCTAGTAATAAAATTGGCATGGTTTTTACTCTTTTTTAATTGTTTGATTTCCAAATTGGTTAGATTTAAGATGAATTTCAGGTATTGTTGTATCTAGAGAATTTATAATTTCTACAAGATCCTCTGGATTTGGTTCTTCATATGTTGAAAGACTTATATCATATGTTACTCTGTTTCTAAATTGTTGTAATGTATATATATTACATCTAAGATTTCTTGTTAATTCTTGAATATCTTCTGGTTTTAACAAATTTGGAACATATGTTGTACGACATTCTAAAAATACATTGTGATTTAATATTATGTCAATTGATTTGTTAATACTTTCCTTAACATTATTTGGATACACATCACTAATTTTATAATATTTATCTAATGGTGCTTTAATATCTATTGCTACATAATCAAGGTCATCTATAATTTGGTTTAAATTTTCAGGATGCAATCCATTTGTATCTAATTTAATTAATAAATCAAATTCTTTAGCTTTTTGAATATAATGTTTTACTACATCTATATGTAGTAATGCTTCACCACCACTTATTACTATAGCATCAATAAAATCAACATTTTTATCTATTTCTTCTTCAACCTCTTCTATATCCCACCGTGATAATGATTCATTCTTTAATAATTGAGGATTGTGACAATATTTACATCTTAGGTCACATCCTGGTATAAATAAAACTAATGCCATTTTACCTGGATAATCTAGTGAAGAATAAGTTGGTTGTATATTCAATTAAATCACTCAAATTCTAAATAAGTATTTTTTTCTAATATAATAATAAATTGTTTCATAGTAATATAATAAGTTTATTTATAAATTAATTTATTAAAAAAAATAAATGTTTAAATAAAAAATATATATAATAAATAAAGAATATTTTTAGTTATATTAATTAAATTTAAAATATGGAAAAAAATATGTGATAATTATGGCTAATAAAACTAAAATTTATGACGGTGCACATGTAGTTGATGATGTAACATTAGGTGATAAAGTATCAGTATGGTATAATGCTGTTGTAAGAGGAGATCTTGAACCTGTAACTGTTGGTGAAAGATCAAATATTCAAGAAAATAGCGTTGTACATGTAAGTACTAATTATCCAGTTAAAATTGGTAAAAATGTATCTATTGGACATAATGCAATTATACATGGTTGTACTATTGAAGACAATGTTTTAATAGGAATGGGTGCTATTGTATTAAATGGTGCACATATTACTAAGAATTGTTTAGTTGGAGCAGGTGCACTTGTAACTGAAAATAAAACTTTTCCCGAAGGATCACTTATCATTGGATCACCTGCAAAAGCTGTACGCGAATTAACTAAAGAAGAAATTAAAGAAATTACTGAAAATGCTGATGAATACGTTGAATTAGCATTTGAAAAAGAATAAAAAAGGGATTATATGGTAAAAACAAGAGCAATATTAGAGGAATACAAAACTTACGTTCCAGGTAGATCTAAAAAGGAAATTGCTGAAGAATATGGTGTTGCTGAAGAAAGTATTATTAAACTTGGATCTAATGAAAATCCATGGGGACCTTCACCTAAAGCAAAACAAGCAATTATTGATTCTATTGATGAAATAAATAGATACCCTGAATCTAATCATGAATATATTAAAGAACAAATTGCTAAATATGCTAATGTAACAAAAGATCAAGTTATTATTGGTGGAGATGGAGCTGATGAATTATTTGAAGTATTAGCAAAAACTGTTATTGATGAAGGTGATGAATTTATAGTACATCAACCTACATATACATATTATGAATATACCTTCAAACAATCTAATGCTAAAGCTGTTTATGCTACATGGAATATTGAAGAAAATAAATTAGATGTGGACTCTGTCCTTAATAACATTACAGATAAAACAAAAGTAATTTTCTTATGTACTCCAAACAATCCTACAGGAGGACTTATTCCACAAGAAGATATTGTTAGAATTATTGAAGCTACAGATGCTCTTGTTGTAATAGATGAAGCATATTGGGAATTTTCTGAAGTTAATAATGTGAACTTACTTAAAAAATACAATAACATATTCATAATAAGAACCTTCTCTAAAGTAATGGGTCTTGCAGGTTTAAGAATTGGATATGGTCTTTCAAATCCAGATTTTATAGAAAAAATGTCAAGAATAAAACCAGTATTTAGTGTAACAGTTCCTTCTCAAAAAGCTGTTATTGCAACATTAAATGATGAAGAATTTATTAAAGAATCCACAGAAAAAGCAATTGCTGAGAGAGAATACTTGTATGAAAGTGTTAATAGTATAGATAACATTCATATTTATAAATCCAAATCTAATTATTTGTTAATGGATGTTCGAAAAACAGGATACACAGCAGCAGAATTAACTTCAAAGTTAATGTCTAGGGGTGTAATTGTACGTGACTGTACAAGTTTTGTTGGTCTTGATGAATATTATATTCGCATTAGTGTTGAAACACATCCAAAAAATGAAAAATTTATTGAAATATTAAAAGAAATAGTAGAAAATTAAAATATTTCTATTATTTTTTCATTATCTAATTTTTTTTTAGTGTCTTATAGGATCATGATATATCAAAGCAGCAACTACACTTGCCTTATCTATTACTTTATGTGTTTGAATTACTTCCCTATAATCAATTATTTCAAGGCCCCTTTTTTCTATCATATACTCTGCCATGAATTTTGCTTCTTCTTTTAGTTGTTTAAGTGTTCTGTTAATCCCAGATGTTTCAATTACACAACCCATCTCTTCTGCTTGAGCAAATGCTATTACTGCAGATATTTCATCCCCTGGATTATCTGAATATTGATGAGATAATACACAGTTTGTCATTTCTCCTGGTTTTAATTTAGGCATTGGTATTACTTGAGTATTTGGTGGTAGCATACTTGATACTGGAATTAAATTAACATTACCTATATCTGCATCAAGAAGTGCATTGTCAAATGCATTTAGTTTTGTTGGTCCTTCTGATGCACCTTTTGTTAGTGATACTTTCATGTTTTAGATTTCCTCCTAGGACTTGTTATATTATTATGTTTAAATTATCTTTTAAAAAGGTATTCTATTTCATATATGTTATATGAAAGATTCTTTTAATTACATTTAGTTATAAAAATCAAAAAGTATATAAGCCTACTTTTATATATAAAAAATATGTAAATCATGAAAAAGCTACTAAAAAAACAAAAGAAAGAATAAATAAAAGCTTAAGAAGATTATAAAAAATAAAATAAAAGTTAATTATTATAATGAAGATTAATTTTATTAATTCATAAAAAACAAAAGGAGTAAAAACATGACCCAAGAGATGGAAAATGAAAACCTATCATTTACACAACAACTGAGAAAAGATGGATTCATAAAAGATATAGACACCAATCCCACATGTTTTGATGATACTGATAGCCAAAATCAATTACCAATAATTTTCATACCAAATACAATACTCTTACCACATACAGATATAACACTTAACCTTGACAAACAACACACAGACAACCTACTACACACAGTAGATGATAATAATCATGGAATTATATTAACACCAAAAAAATTAGAAGAAGGAAATGGAAATGTAGAATTCTATGATGTGGGGGTAATTCTAGAAATAAAAAGTTTAACAGAAGACAAAGAAAATGAATTACTACCCGAAGAATATGTACTTGAATTAAAAGTTAAAGATAAAGTATATGTTAATAAAATCCTTAAAAAAGATGGATTCTTCCATGCTCAATATAAAATACTTCCAGAAGAAAATACTCTAACAGAAGATGAAATAACAGAATTAAACAAAAACATAGATGAAACAGTACTTGAAATAGCAAAATTCCTACCAAATACAGATAAATATACAAGAAAAATACTTGGAAAACTAGATACACAAGATAAACTTGCAGAAGTATTTCCATTTCTAAAAGTTCCAATTAATAAAAAACAAGAACTACTTGAGTTAGATTCTGTTAAAATAAGAGCTCTTAAAGTTATACAACTACTTCTTGAACAAAAAGATGCAATAGGCATACAAATGGAACTTGCTAAAAAACTTAACAAAAAAATGAATGAAACACATAAAAACACTCTCTTGAGAGAACAAATGAAGTTGATTCAAGAAGAACTTAACATGACAGATGATACTCCAGCACATAAAACCTACAGAGAACGTATAAAAGATGCCCAACTTCCAAAAGAAGTTGAAGAAGCTGCACTTGAGGAAGTAACAAAATTAGAAAGACAAGGACAAAACAATGCAGAAGAAAATATAATAAGAAACTATCTTGATACCATACTTCAACTACCATGGCATAAAGAAGAAAATCCTACAATTGACATAGTAAAAGCTAAAAAACAATTAAATGATGATCATTATGGATTAAAAAAGGTAAAAACTAGAATTATACAACATTTAACTGTTCTTAAAATGAAAAAAGACAAACAAGGATCTATTCTACTATTTGTTGGACCACCAGGAACTGGAAAAACAAGTCTTGGAAAAAGTATTGCGGCAGCACTTGAGAGACCATATGTAAGAGTAAGTCTAGGTGGAGTAAATGATGAATCTGAAATTAGAGGACATAGAAGAACGTATCTTGGAGCTCTACCTGGACGTATAATCAATGGAATGAAAAAAGCTGGAAAAACAAATCCAGTATTTGTTCTTGATGAAATTGATAAAATGACTGAATCTCTTAATGGAAATCCAACTAGTGCACTACTTGAAGTTCTAGATCCTGAACAGAATGATTCATTCTCAGACAACTACCTTGAAGTACCATATGATCTATCAGATGTATTCTTTATAGGAACTGCTAATTCATTACAAGACATACCAGGACCACTAAGAGATAGACTAGAAATAATTGAATTAGATAGTTATACAAACACTGAAAAACATCATATTGCAGATGAACACTTAATTAAAGAAGTTCTCCTAGAACATGGCCTAACAGAGGACGATCTTAAAATAACATACGATGCTATTGATTGTTTAATTGAAAAATACACACGAGAATCTGGTGTAAGAGGTCTTAAAAGAGAAATTGCAGCAATTGCAAGATATGTTACTGAAAAGATTGTTGTTGATAATGTTGAAAGACCCTATGTTGTAGATGAAAACATGCTCTATGACATATTAGGTCATGAAAAATCACATTATGATAAAGTTCCAGATAGTAATCCACCAGGTGTTGTTACAGGTCTTGCATGGACACCTATAGGTGGAGACATATTATTTATAGAAGCTGTACTCTTACCAGGAGAGGAAAAATTAAAATTAACAGGACAACTTGGTGATGTTATGAAAGAATCTGCACAGATTGCACAAAGTTTAATAAAATCAAGACTTGCAACTGTACTTAAAGATTCAGATATTGAAAAAAGAGATATTCACATCCATGTACCTGCAGGATCAATACCCAAAGATGGTCCATCTGCAGGAGTAACACTACTTACAACAATAGCATCCCTTGTAACAAATACTCCTGTTGATTCCACACTAGCTATGACTGGTGAAATTTCATTAAGAGGAAAAGTTCTACCTGTAGGTGGAATAAAAGAAAAGGTAATAGCTGCACATAGATCTGGTATAAAAACAGTTTTACTTCCAGAAGAAAATATGAAGGATCTTGATGATGTACCATGTGAAGTTAAAGATGATATGACATTCAAACCAATGAAAACTGTTGATGAAGTATTATATGAAGCTCTTGGACTAAAATTACCTGAAAATAAACCTTTAAATATTTCCATTGATGAAATAAATAAAGTAACACCCTAATCCCCTTATTTTTTTTTAATTAAATAATTTCCAATTAGAAAAATCTTTTTTTGATAATATATGCTAATTTTATAATAAATTAATTACAATATATTATATAACAATATAATGAGAATTTTGAAGTGGAAAAATGAATGATAATGAAATAAATTTTTGGCTAGACTTATTCGAAGATATGACAAATAAAGTGGAAGATGCAATAAATACTGCCAGAAACGATCCCCAAATAAGAACAATAACAAAGATAGGAGCAGATGGAACACCAACCCATAAAATTGATGAATATGCTGAAGATATGGCTATTGATATTCTTAAAAAGAGTGGAAAATCATTGATTGTTATTAGTGAAGAAAGTGGAACTATTAAAATAGGTGATAATCCAGAAGCAATTATTATAATGGATCCTTTAGATGGTACAAGTAATGCCTTAAAAAACATACCATGTTATGGTATTTCTCTAGCATTAGCTAAAATTAATTCTGGAGAGGATTTAGAAAAAATTACACTGGAAGATATAGAAATAGGTTATGTTAAAAACTTCCCTATTGGTGATGTATACATGGCTGTAAAAGGTCATGGAGCTACAAAAAATGATAAACCAATGCAGATTTCAGAGATTACAAAAGCATCTGAATCAACAGTGAGCACTTATGTTTATAGAGCTAAGAAAAATAGTCTTAGTAAGTTATGTTCATCAGTTAGACGTATGCGTTTAATGGGTGCTATTGCAATAGAATTATGTTATGTTGCCGATGGAACATACGATGTATTCCTAGATATTGGCCAGGTAAGAGTTCTTGATATTGCTGCAGCACAATTAATAATAAAAGAAAATAATGGTATTGTAACCAATGCAAAAACAGGAAATATAAATAATCAATTGAATTTAAAAGAAAAAACATCGATAATAGCAGCAGCAAATGAGAAAATACATGAAGATATTATTAAATTGTTAGAATAAGTTTGTGATTTATATGAGAATTGGAATTATCTCACGTACTGATAAAGAAGAAGCTATAGAACTTGATGATA
The DNA here is from genome assembly GCF_003266085.1 of Methanosphaera sp. DEW79. Taxonomy (NCBI): domain Archaea; kingdom Methanobacteriati; phylum Methanobacteriota; class Methanobacteria; order Methanobacteriales; family Methanobacteriaceae; genus Methanosphaera; species Methanosphaera sp. DEW79. The sequence goes on from NZ_MUZW01000061.1 coordinate 106,218, forward strand.
CTATTATAAAATATTTATTTGAAAATAATATTGAAGTTGAATTAGATTCACAACTAACTAAAAAACTTCCACAATACTCAGAAAATAGTGTAGATATTACAAAGATGAATGCTGATATTGTATTATGTGTTGGTGGTGATGGAACAGTCCTACATGCTCAACGTTATCTATCTCCAAAGAAAATACCAATACTTAGTATTAATATGGGAACTGTGGGTTTTTTAACTGAAGTTGATCCTGAGGACATATTTGAATGTCTTGATAAATTATTAAGTTATGATTTCTTTATAGAAGAAAGATTACAATTAGATGTTCTAATTGATTCACAATGGCATACTGTTTTAAATGAATTGGTGTTAATGACAAGTCAACCTGCTAAAATGTTAGATTTACGTGTTTCTGTGGATGAAGAAATTGTAGATGAAGTTCGTGCTGATGGCTTAATTATATCCACACCCAGTGGATCTACTGCTTATGCTATGTCTGCGGGAGGACCAATTGTTGATCCTAGGGTTGATGCAGCAATTATCATACCAATATGTCCATTTAAATTAAATACTAGGCCAAAAATAGTTCCAGCAGATAGTATCATCACAGTTAAATTCTTAAAAGAAGGTAAAAAAGGAGTTGCTGTTCTTGATGGTATTGTAAATAAGGAATTTGACTATTTAGGAGAAATTAAACTTAAAAAATCCGAAAATTCAGCATATTTTGTTAGATTTAAAAAGAATTTCTATAATAGTGTAAATAATAAATTAATTGTAGGTTAACTACAATTTTCTCTTTTTTAGGTGTTGATATGAAAAACATATTAATTAGTGATGCTAATCATGGTGGACTTACACTTCTTGAAGAATATTCAAAATACACCAAGAATAATTTATTTTTCTATGATACATACAACAAACTTAATTTAGATATGAAAGAATTTTATAAAAAAAAATATAATGTTGAGTTTCTTTCATTAGATGATATTAGGAAAAATGAGGATAAATATATTACAATTAGTCCCATACATATGAAACCATTATTTAGGTGTGATTATACTCATCATGAATTTACAGGATATTTAATTAAAAAACATGAAGAATGTTATGGATGGAATTTTAAGATTATAGAAATTACTGGTGTTAAGGGAAAAACTACAACTGCAAACTTAATAATGGAAGTTTTAAAAAATAAAAATCTTCTTGTTTTAACAAGCCATAATCTTCTATATAAAAGTTGTGAAAGGGAGATTGTTTTGGATAAAACACTGAGTATCACACCAGCCAGTATAATTCATGCCCTTAATAGAGCAAAAGATATGAATTTACTCAGTAGTATTGATTACTGTATTTTTGAAGTATCTCTTGGTATAACAACAAATACAGACATTGGTATTCTAACAAATATATTAGAGGATTATCCAATTGCAGATAATAGCCAAAGTGCATCTAGTGCAAAAAAATCAGTTTTTAAATCAAAAAAGGTTATTTGTGATAAAACTACCCTTAAGAAGTACTACCCACACATGGACAAAAATATTATAACTGTTAGTTTAGATGATAAAACTGCAGATATCTATACAACAGAGATTGATTATAATATTAAGAGTACTTCAATTAGAATAAAATACTGTGACTATGAATTTAGAGTGAATTGTTTTGCCCTATGTGATTTTTATATAAATAACATACTATATGCTGTGTGTGTTGGTTTGTTGTTGGATATTCCAATAAAAACAATTACCTCAAATATAAAGGATACTCTACCAATAGAAGGTAGAGGATCAATTAAATATATTGAAGATAAAATAGTTCTTGAAGATATTAATCCAGGACTTAACACCACATCCATATCAAAATGTATTTCAAATCTAGAGAGATATTCAAATAATTATGTGTTGATTGTTGGTGGAGATTATGGTATAACTTGTGAGGAAATAGATGAAGAGAAGTTATCTAAATACATATCCACCATAGATTCACCTATTGTTTTAACAGGAGATGTTGGATATAATCTATTAAAAAAATTAGATAAAGACTATGAATTCTATCATGAACTCACTGATGCTTTCAATTATTTACTTAAAAAGGATTATGATGTTATTCAAATAATTTACAGAAGTGAGTATGCTAGAAATATTACATATCTTCCAAATTAAATATAAATTGAAACTAATTAAAATTATTTGTAAGAGTATAAAAAGAAGAAGTAACTTATTGAGTAATATATTTATTTAAATCAAAGACATGGTAAAAATATATTAAATAAATTAAATATATAATAATAAAGAGTGAATAAATAATTTACTAATTTTTTTTTAAGATAAAAAAAAATTAATTATCACTACTACAAAATACGTGACTAAAATTATCACGTCAAGTCGAGGAGGCAGATTAATTGATAGTTGGTACTAGAGGTAGTAAACTGGCCACCACACAAACTAAAACTGTTGTAAAAGCTCTTGAAGAAATTACTGGAGAAGAAATTGAAACTAAAATAATTAAAACAACAGGAGATAAGATTAAAAATTCACAGTTATATAATATTGATGCTAAAGGTATATTTACAAAAGAATTAGACACAGCCCTCATTGATGGAAGTATTGATTTTGCCGTACATAGTTTTAAGGATTTACCTAGTGAATTAAATGACCAGCTTACAATAACTGCCATACCTCAAAGAGAAGCTATTAATGAAGTATTAATTTCTAATTATTCATGGGATGAACTACCAGAAAATGCTACATTAGGTACAAGTAGTGTTAGAAGAGAAGCATTCTGTAAATTACATGGTAAAAAGATTCAAACAAAACCTATACGTGGAAATATAGATACTCGTATACGTAAAGTTGAAGAAGGAGAGTATGATGCTACAATAATGGCTTTAGCAGGTATTAACCGATTAGGCCTACAGGAACATATAAAAGAAGTATTTGATGAACAATACATAACTCCTCCTGCAGGACAAGGAGCTTTAGCTGTGATGACACATAAAGATTCAGAATATAATGATGTTATTTCAAAATTAAATCATGAAGATTCTAGAATTGAAGCTATGACAGAAAAAGCTATTCTTGAAACTATAGGTGTTGGATGCCAATGGCCTATTGGTATAGTCTCAAAGGTAGATGGTAATAACATAAATATACATTGTAAATTATTAAGTCCTGAAGGTAAACTTTTAGCAGATGTAAACAAAACAACAGATAAAAACAATGCTATTAATACTGCAAAAGTTATTGGAACAAAATTAAGAGAGGATACTTTATGAAACAGACAAATGTAGGTGTTATTGGAGTAGGATCTATGGGTTACAACCACGTACGTATATACTCTGAATTAGAAAATGCGAATTTAGTAGCTATATCAGATATGGTACGAGGTACACTTGATAAGGTATCGAAAGAATTTAATACTGTAGGTTATGTTGATTATGATAATATACTTCAAATTGATGATATTGAAGTAGTAAATATCTGTGTACCAACAGTATTCCATCATGATGTAGTTATGCGGGCAATAGAAGCAGGAAAAAATGTACTTGTAGAAAAACCTATTGCTTCAAAATTAAATGAAGCAGAAGAAATGATCAAAGCAGCAGAAGACGCAGGTGTAACTTTGGCAACAGGACATGTTGAAAGATTTAATCCGGCTGTAAGAGTTGCAAAAAAATTAATTGATGAAGGAGCAATAGGTGAAGTTGTAACTGCAAATTCAAAAAGATTAGGTCCTTTTCCTCCAAGAATACGTGATGTTGGAGTTGCTATCGATTTAGCAATACATGATATTGATATTTTCAATTACCTATTTAATAGTAGGGCAAATACTGTATTTGCAAATATGAGTAGTAAACTTAAAAATTGTGAGTTTGAAGACCATGCAGAAATTATGACTAAATATGATAGTGGAGTTTTAAGTATACTTGAAACTAACTGGTTAACACCATATAAAAAACGTCAATTAAATATTACTGGAATTGACGGAATTATAAGTGTTGATTATGGAAATCAAACTGTTACATTATTTAAAGAAAATAATCAGGTTGAAGACATAAAAGTTGAAAATAAAGAACCTCTCAAAGAAGAATTAAGATCATTTGTTGATTGTGTACAAAACAATACTCCTCCAGAAGTATCTGGTAAAGATGGATATGAAGCATTGAGAATTGTTGATGCTGCAATGACCTCATCCAAAGATAAAAGACTAGTGTATTTAGATTAAAGTGATGAAAATGAAAAATAAATTAATTGAAAAAGCTACTGAACTTAGAAATAAGGGATTAACCACTGGTGAAATTGCAGATGAATTAAATATATCTAAAGATACAACTCAATGGTTAATTATGCAAATGACCACAGTTAATAAAACAAAACAGAAACAAAAACCTGATGATTTTGCTATTAATTGGAAAACTATTGGTTCTAGTTCATCACGTATGCAGTATATTGCTTCAGCATTATCTGACATGGCTGTTGAAGAAGGAGTTGTTGATGCAGTTGTAGGTATTAGTATTAGTGGAGTACCATTTGCTACTATAATGGCTGAAATATTAGATGCTGAACTTGCAGTATTTCATCCAATTAAACATATGAAAAATGAATCAGCACAAGGAGCTCTAAGTCATAACTTTGCTAATATTAAAAATAAAACAGTTGTAATTGTAGATGATGTTATAACAAGTGGAGCTACAATTACTGATGCTATTAGAGTATGTAAAAAAAATGGTGCAAATCCTCTAGTTGTCACAGTTCTTGTGGATAAAAAAGGACTTGATGATTCTGATAATGTACCTATTAAATCATTGATTAAAATTAATAAAGTAGGATAAAAATAATTTCTTATTTCTCTTTTTTCTTTAAATAATACCATAATAGATTTAATTAAAAAAAATACATTAATAATCACAATACATTAAAAATAATATATATTTCAAAAAACATATATTATAGTAATATAAAGTTAGTATTTCTAAGGAAGATACTAAAATAAGAAGATGAGATTTTAGGATAATTAATTCATAAAGGAAAATTATGGGAGGACATATATTTTGAAGAAATCTAACAATAAAAATAATCATAAAAATAACCATAATAACAATCAAGGTGGAGAAAACATACGTGTAAGATCACCTAGACGTGGTGAAATTCCAGGAGTTGTTGAACAAATATTAGGACATGGAAAACTTAAAGTAAGATGTAATGATAAACAAATCAGATTATGTCGTATTCCTGGTAAAATGAAAAAACGTATATGGATTCGTGAAGGTGATGTTGTACTTGTAAAACCATGGGATTTCCAAAGTGATGAAAAAGCAGATGTTATTTGGAGATACACCCGTACAGAAGCAAATTACCTTGAAAGAAGAGGATTCCTAAAAATATAATAAAATATAAAACAATCCTAATAATAGCTCTTATAATAATTAGAGGTTAATAATATGAATATGATAGAAAAATTAGAGCCAATTTTAATTTTTGGAGCTATTATACTAGGATTACTATTTAAGGATATTTCCTTATTAAATAATATAAGCCCCTTACTTATAACTGTTTTTCTAGCATTAATGTTATTTGCACTGTTTTTAGATATTCCCCTCGAGGATATTAGAAGTAGTTTTTCAAATAGAAAATTCACAATAATTAGTATTTTAATTAATTTTATATGGACACCACTTTTTGGATATTTTCTAGGAAGCTTATTTTTATATGGACATGTTGATATTTTTATAGGATTTTTCATGTTAATATTAACTCCATGTACTGATTGGTATTTGTTATTTACTAAAATATCCAAGGGAAATGTTCCACTTAGTTTATCTATACTACCAATTAACTTACTGTTACAGATAATATTACTACCAGTATATTTAGTGTTATTTTTCTCAAATTCTAATAATATTGTAATGTTGGATTTAGTAGATGGGTTGTTGACATTTATTATTATCCCATTTATTGGATCAGAAGTTGTTAAATTTATTCTTAGAAATAAAAATAAGACTAAAGAAAAAATTACTGGATTTTTTTCAAGTTGTCAAATACTATTTTTATGTATTGCAATATTTGGATTGTTTAATACTGAAGCAAGTAGTCTTTTTGAAAACTTAGATGTAATTGGTCTTATATTTATTCCATTAATGATATTTTTCATAGTTAATTTCATATTAGATTTTATTTTATCTAGACAACTGGATTTTAATTATGAAAATTATGTAAGTTTAACTCTTACAACATTAGCACGTAATTCCCCACTTGCACTTGCTATTGCTATAAAATCCTTTCCAAACAATGAATTAATTGCAATAGCATTAGTAGTTGGACCATTAATTGAATTACCTGTTTTATATATTGTATCAAGAGTGTTGTTATATATACAAAAAAAATATTAGGTAATAAAAATACAAAAGAATAATAAGAAGTAGAAGAGGGTTGTTACTTGAATAAACACTATATTGATGCAGATAAGCAAATGAGAAAATTAGAAGAAACTAAAAGATTAAAAAGTGTTGAAGATAAACAAGTTTCTAGTGAAGTTTTTGATGACAAAACATTAAAAGTTCTCTATAAACTTGCAAATAAGGGATATATTCGAAGTTTAAATGGAGTTATAAGTACTGGTAAGGAAGCAAATGTATTTCTTGGTATTGATGATGATGACAATCCTGTTGCTGTGAAAATATATAGGGTTATGACACTTGATTTTAAAAAGATTAAGGAATATATTGCTGGTGATCCTAGATTCAAGAGTCATGGAAATAATACAAGACAGATTATTACTGCATGGACTCAGAAGGAATTTAAAAATCTTAGTAGGTTATATAAGTTAGGTCTTAGAGTTCCTGAACCATATATTGCCATGGAAAATGTGTTGGTAATGGAATACTTAGAATACTCTGATGATGATAATAGTGCAGCACCTCCACTGAGTAAGGCCAAATTAGATAATGCTAGTGAGGTTTTTGAGGAGATTATTGATTTTATGGATGTTGCATATAACAAGGCACATCTTGTTCATGGTGATCTTTCTAGATACAATATTCTCTTATCACATGGACACCCCTATATTATTGATGTTTCACAATCTACACTAGATAGTCATCCTTCAAGTAGAAGTTTACTTGAACGCGATATTAAAAATATACTATATGATAGTAAGAAATTCAAATTAAATTTAACATATGAATATGTTAGAAATAGAATTATTAAAAATGACTAAGTATATTCTTGGATAGTATGTAGAAGCAATATTTTACATATACTTTTTTATAATAGTTAAAACAAAGTAAGATACAGAGAATTTAGAAATAATAAATATAAACTTCGTATTAAGATAAACCATAATAAATATTAAATAGGTTATAGAATGATTATAACTAATTATCAGATATTTATTATATATCACCAATTAAATAGAAAACAATCTTATTTATTACTATTTAATGAAGATTGGTTAAATTAAGTTATCATAAACCTTCTTATTTATTCATAAATACGATTAATCAATCGATTTATATTATTACTATTAGAGAAGACTAGAAGTTATAAAGGAGCTTTTTTATAATGGTTAACACAGAATACCTTAAAATTCCGAAAGATAGAGTCGGTGTAACAATTGGTAAAAATGGAAAAATAAAACATCAATTAGAAATTATTACAAAAACAGAACTTAAAATTGATAGTGATACTGGAAATATTGCTATAAGTTCTACTGATGAAACAGATGATCCTTTAGCAATTTGGAAAGCTAGATATATGATTAAAGCTATTGGAAGAGGATTCAATCCTGATATTGCTTTAACTCTTGAAAATGATGATTTAATTTTGGAAATTATTAATTTACAAGATTATGTTGGAAAATCTAAAAAAGCTTTAGTAAGACAAAAAGGTAGAATCATTGGTAAAAATGGAAGAACAAGACAAATCATGCATGATATGCTTGATGTTGAAATTAGTATCTATGGTAAAACAGTATCTTTAATTGGAGAAATTGAAAATATACAAATGGCAAGAGAAGCTATTGAAATGATACTTGAAGGATCTAGACAAAAAACTGTATATGCATATCTTGAAAAAATGCATGATAAACTTAAAAGAAAAGAATTTGATGAAATGGTTAATGGTAAACCAGACATGAAAGATATTTTAAGAGAAGACCTGGATACTGATGAAGACTTCACTGATGCTGAGGAAGATTACAATAAGAATGCTATTAGTGAAGATGATGAAGATAATGAATTTGAAGAAGAATCTGAAACCTTGTAAAAAATCTCTTTTTACATTTTTTTTTTATTATTATTTTTACATTATTAAAATAAGTGATTATATAAAAATCTATTTAAATATTTTTACTAACAACTATTACTTATCAAGACCCCCCCCTAACCTATATAAATATATTCAACAAGGATATATATCCTAACGTTTATATTACATGTTTTACATAAAATATAGTATAAAAAATCAACATTTTTTAAATAGTACATATGTATGAAATAAAAAAAATAAGTCATATTTTTAATAGTTATTTAATATTTAGAGAAGGAATTAACTTAAAACTATAACTTAGACAAATACAAAATTTAATACTATTTAAAATAAAAGTAATAATTTATCGGAGGAATGAAATCCTTGGAACGTGATACATCAGAATTATTTGAAGAATTTAAGGAATTAACAGCATCTGAATTTTTCAGACGAAATAAACAAATGTTAGGTTTTTCTGGAAAAATAAGATCATTAACAATAGTATTTCACGAACTTATAACAAACAGTCTAGATGCATGTGAAGAAGTAGGAATACTGCCTGATATAACAATAGAATTAAAAAGATTAGGAAAAGATCATTACCTACTCAAACATGCAGATAATGGACCTGGTATTCCTGAAGATTACATAACAAAGGTATACTGTCAAATGTTTGCTGGAAGTAAATTCAGAAATATACAATCTAGAGGTCAACAAGGTCTAGGATGTAGTGGATGTGTATTATTATCACAGATGACTACAGGACAACCAGTAAAAATAAGATCAAGATACAAAGATGGAAATGAATTAAAAGGCATTGAAATGACTGTAAAACTTGATGTTAAAAAGAATACTGGAATAATTCTTAATAAAAAAGAATTTGAAACAGATAGAACAGGATCTGGAATAGAAATAGAATTTAAAGATGTATCTTATTCCATGAGTGAACAAGGTGCTTATGAATACATAAGACGTACTGTTATTGGAAATCCCCATGCAAGAATAGTATTTAAAGATCCAACAGGTAGAAAATACACTTTTGAAAGAGCAACAGATAAAATACCACCATTACCTAAAGAAGTATTACCTCATCCAAAAGGTGTAACAGCAGATGATATAATATACCTATGTAAAGGTACAAATAAAAAACGATTTAAAAATCTACTAATGGATTCCCTATCAAGAGTATCTGCAGCAAAAATAAAAGAAATACAAGAAGCTACAGGTATTGATATGAACAAACGACCAAAAAGCATAACATGGAAAGAGGCTGAAGCTGTTGTTCAACAATTTGATAAAATGAAATTCATGGCACCACCAACAAATGGTCTTAAGCCAATAGGTAGTGAACAAATAGAAAAAGGTATAAATGAAATTCTCTTACCAGAATTTTCAACTGCTATAACAAGAAAACCTCAAGCATACCGTGGAGGAGTATCATTTATTGTAGAAGCAGGAATTGCATATGGTGGTAATTCTGGAAGATTAATTGGAAGTCAAAGAAAAGCAGAAATTATGAGATTTGCTAACAGAGTTCCTTTAACATTTGACCAGGGAAGTTGTGCAATAACTGAAGCTTTAAAAAGTATTGACTGGAGACGATATGGTGTACGGGACTTAGATAATGCACCAATATCAGTATTTGTAAATATTATTTCAACAAATGTACCATACCTTTCAACAGGAAAACAAAGTGTTGCACCTGAAGAAGAAATTGTACGTGAAATAAGACAAGCAACAATGAAAATAGCTCGTAAACTAGAAAAATACATACGAACTAAAAAAGCAGCAAAAAATGAAGAAATGAGAGCTAAAATATTTGAAGATTTAGTCCCTGTTGTAATTAAACAATCTGCATTACTTGCTGAAAAAGATGTTCCAGAATATAATAAGGTAATGGATGAAGTTACACACAAAGCTAAGATTATGGATATGAAAAATCGTCTTAAACAACCAGAAATCAAACCTATGGAAGTAAAAACTGAAGAACCAGAAATGAGAATAAAAACTGAAATAGAGGAAGAATTATCTGAGGATGAAAATTTCTAAGTAGGAGAGATAGACAATGATGAAACATAAAGAAATAGCTTTAAATAAACTAAGAGGTATGGGGGATGAAGTTCTTGAAAAGATACTTCAAGAAGAAGTACCTAGTTTAAAAATTCCATCAAGAGGAACAGGAAATATCATCTATAATCAAGATAAAAGATATTTTGAATTAGGTGAAAGAAAAGGTACTAGATCTTTAGGTAATGTAAAACAAATAAAGAAAATGGCACAGATGATGTGTGTTGGTAATTTCTGTAAGGAATTAGTAAATATACAAAAAACTGCTACTATGAGGGAGATGTACTATGTATCTGAAGGATGGGATGTTGGATTTGATAACCAGCAAGAATCAAACAACATAACAGAAGATATAGAAGTAACTCTTGGTGTATCTCGTGAAAATCTAGGATTATTACCAGAGGAAGATGGTGCTTCAGTATATGGTGATATAACTCTACGTGATGATGATGTTGAATTTAATGCTAAAAAACTTGGAAAATCAGGTTATACCATTCCTCCAACGATTGATGATGTTGAATTTGTTGATTCAAATGTAGAAAGAATTATTGCAGTGGAAACCATGGGGATGTATCATCGTATGGTTCAAGAAAAAGCATATGATAGATTTAATACATTGATTGTAGGATTAAAAGGACAAGCTGCACGTGCAACACGTAGATTTATTAGAAGAGCCAGTGATGAATTACAAGTTCCTGTTTATATTTGTAACGACGGAGATCCATGGGGTTTCCACATTGCTATGGTAATTATATCAGGTAGTGCAAAATTAGCTCACGTAAATCATGACCTTGCAACTCCAGATGCTAAATTCCTTGGAGTAACAGCATCAGATATTGAAAATTATGATCTTCCTACTGATAAACTAAAAGATATTGATGTAGCACGTCTTAAAGAATTAGCTGCTGATCCTAGATATAAGGCTGATTTCTGGCAGACAGAAATTAAGAAAATGATTAAACTTGGACGTAAGGCAGAACAGCAATCATTCTCCAAATATGGTCTTGAATATATTGTAGATAATTATTTCCCAAATAAAATAAGTGCTATTGAAGGTAAACCAATAGAATAGGTAAATAATTATTTACTTATATTCTTTTTTTTTGGAGGGATGAAAATAAATATAAAAAATATTTTTTCAGGAAAAACTATACCTTTAACTATTTTAATGATAATTGCTACTAGTACATTACTTGACCAAGATTCCACATTAATACTACCTCTTTTATTATTTGTAGGAATAGTATGTGGAATAATAAAACATGATTCTATGACCTATACTTTAATAACAGCATTTGTTGCTTTTATGTTAGGTTTCATATTATCGTTTATAATCTCATTAATTAGTGTTTATTATATTGAAGGTGGATTATATGCCATTGCACTTATACAATCATCCCTTGTTTATCTAATTTTATATATATTTGTAGGTTGTCTTGGGAGTTCACTAGGTTTTCATATAATAAATGAGTTATATGAATTAAAACAATAATATAATTTAGAGTAATTAATATGGATTTAAATGAATTATTTGAAAGTAAAACAATACCCATTGGTGTATCAATAATTGTAATAGCATATCTTATTGGATATCAATTATTTATAGCATCAACCATTATCAGATTTCTTACACCTACAGCTGGATTATTATTCTTTTTTACAGGAATACTAGTTGGTATGATGAAATTGAACAATCAATTGTTGCTGCTGGTATAACCTCAGCCAGTGGTTCAATAGCAATTACTCTAATTACATACATAATTGTTAGTATGAATGATACTTATGGATATTCCCAATTTCTAAATATTGGACCTTCAGTAATGGATTTACTGATATTCATAGTTGTAGGTGCTATTGGAGGCGCTATTGGATACTACATTATTAGGGAAATCTTCTCCCAAAAAACAAGAGAACATCATTTCTAAGTTAAATTTCAAAATAAAAAAAACTAATAATTTTAAAAGAAGTATTATTTAATAATACTTAACATCTTTTTTTAAATATTAACTTAATTTTCAAATAATCTTTTTAAGATAAAAAAAATAATAAAAGAAGAATTTAAATAATATGTGATGATATAAAATCAATAATTTTTTCACTAGACTCAAGTATATCTCTTGAATATTTTGATACTGCTCTTTTCATACTACTATAATCATTTAAAGCTTTATTTATATTATAAGTTATATTATCTACATTACTTTCAATTATTGCTCCTTCAAATATCTTTGATAGTCCATGATATCGCCCATATTTTACTCCTATAACTACAACCACTGGTATTTTACAAGCTATTGTTTCATGTAATGTTAGACCATCATCTGTTATTACAGCCAAATCCACCAAGTCATATAAGTCATCAATATAATTTACATATCCAAGATTTATGATATTAGGATGATCTATTATTTCATTTATCCCCTCATGTAACGGTGCACCTATTACAAATATATTTACATCATCATTTTCCCGAGCATAATTACGTGCTGCCTTTGCCATATCCTCAAAAAGAGTAGAACCTGAAGCAAAGAGTATTGATTTTTTATTTGCATCATATTTATCAGTTAATTTATCAAGAATATTATTTTTATCACCACATACAATATCCTCTCTTATTGGTAAATATTCTCTTTTAACATGATACTTCGATATATTAATTGTATCTTTAGTAGTAAAAAATGGTGATTCTGGTAATAAAATAGTATTATTACATTTTAAGGATATTTTAGTATCTGTTGGTGTTGATACAATACCTACTGCTGGAACATGTGCAAGTTTAGCAGATAAACATCCAATAACAGATCCTCCACCTATAATACCTATTACCCCATCGGCTTTTTCTTTCTTAATTAAATGACATCCTACAATTACTGCTTTGATTGTTTTTAATCCTGCTTTAAATAAAGATAATTTAGATGCAGCATGTCCTCCAGCTGCAGGTATTGATGATTTTAACCAAGACATATTATGTTTTTTAAAGTAATATCCTTGAGCACTATAATCTAATACAATTTCTCCCATAATGCCCCTACTTTCTAGTGTTTTTAGTATGTTATATGCTATAACAGCATCTCCCCCAGTACCTCTTCCTGTTACAAAAAGTAATAACTTCATGATTTCACCCTTTATTTAAATTATTATTCAATCCTGTTGCCTTTTTAATGATAGGTATTTTATTCATTACTAACAACATTACAGATAATATGACAATTAACATGATTACCATAATAGGTACATTTATAAATGGTGGAATATTCAGTGAAAAAATTCCTATTTTAGAACATAGATTGATTAATAAAACATTTGATAAATACATTCCATAAGATAATTTACTAAATAATATAATATGATTATTAATAATTTCACTGTATTTTCCATATATTTCTCTAAAATCAGTATTTTTAATAAGAATAAAAATACCTGCTGCTTGAATAGCAGCACCTGGTGTTAAATCCCCAAGTGTTAAGAATTTTAAGTCCAATGAATTTGATAAACTTGTTAAATATAATGTTCCCATAAATGTAATAAGAGTACCTATTACAATTAGACAAATTGCAAATTTTCTATTGTTGAAACAATATCTTTTAGTGTTACTTAGATAATATCCAAGTATAAAATATCCCATGTGCCCCATGAAAAAACCCATAAAGTCTAAGATTAGTATATTTTTATCAATAAATTTCAATACTAAACAAACAAACCATATTCCTAAAAAATATTCTATTTCCCTATCTGTTAATGTATGAACCAATTTTGAAACTAAAGGTGTGGCAATATATAATGCAATAATCATATATACAAACCAGAATTGTACACTAACTATTGTAGGATCTAAAATAGCATTTATAAATAATACTAAGAAATTATTTGTATTTGATTCAAACAATCCTAATGACCATTTAACAATAAAATATATTATAAACCAAACAATAAATGGTTCTAATATCCTTTTTATTCGTCTTGGAATTGTATTTATAGGATTATCTTTTTTTAATAAAAGCAATCCTGAAATCATTATAAATAATATTATTGAAAATCTGGTAAGTGATGATATAAATATACTTTGTATCCAATAATTTCCAAAAATAGGAGTATTTGTTATATAATTAGAAGTTATATGAAGAAACAATACTCCAACTATAGCTAAAAAACGCATATAATCCACATATAATATTCTTTTCATTTTATATATCTCCATAAAAGATTATTTTTTTGGATTTATATGAACAATGTATTTTTTTCTATAATCCCTTGCTTTTATAAATTAAAAGTAATTAATACTGATTTTACATAATATAAATTAAATTTAAAATATGTTAATAAAATTATTCTTAAAAGAATACACAGATTTTAGAAAACAATGCAAATACATACCTTAATAAATTATTTTAATAAAAAAATGATTTATAATTCATTTAAATATAATCCATATCCTATATTCTTTAAAGAAAAATCATACTATTACTTAACTTATATTTCAAATTAAAAAATTATCCCCTAAATTTAAGAAATTATACATATAAAACAGTAATTCTTTTTTTTAAATCCAAAAAAACTTTATTAACAATATATATGTCATTAAATGCTATTAAAGTTAACTCTAAAAATAATAGTATTAAAATGAAAAATAAGTTTAAAAACTAAATTTTTCTAAGTAAAACCCAAAAAAAGAAGAAATATTAACTTTTAATAAATTATTATCCTATAATTTATAAAAATAGTTCTATTTTTTATTTATTTTTAACTAAAACAAATTAATTTATGTTTAAATATATTTAATAATAAAAATAATTAATTTTAACTAAAATAACAAAATATATTTTTGATTAATAAAGAAATATTCCTCTCTCAAAATATTACAAAAAAAAGTTAGAACATAAAATATTGAAAAATTATTTCAGACAAGCAATTATTTTTATAATACAACTATTATAAATAAATATATACGAAGGAGTTATAAAAAATGGATTTTAATAATGTAACAAAAGGTAAAGCAATACCTTTAGGAATTATAATAATTGTTCTTACTTATCTTTTAAGTGGAGCTAGCTCTAGTATTTTACCATTTGTATTTTTCACAGGAATACTGGTAGGACTAATGAAACATGATAATATAACAGAATCAGCCGTTGCTGCATTACTTGTAGCTCTTATAGGTTCAGTAATTTCAACAATAATTACATCAGCAATAATTTATATATCATATGGATCAACATATTTAGCTTACACATTAACAAGTTCATTATATTTAGTAATACTCTATATAATTGCTGGTGCAATAGGTGGAGTTATTGGATATTATATTTTTAATGAATTAGATGTAAAACATTAAAAAAAATGTTTTACCTACACTTTTTTTAATTAAAAATCATATTGTATCATGAAAAATCATGCTCTTTTTTAAATAAATTTAAATAAAGATTAGAATCTTATATAATAGTATAATACTATAAACTAAAATATCAAAAAAACATGATATTTAACTAAATTTCTAGAAAAATATTTAAATTGATAAGATTTTTTTTATAGGGCGTATTAAAAATGAAAAGTATTGGAATAAATGGATATGGAACAATAGGTAAAAGAGTAGCAGACGCTGTATCTGCTCAAGATGACATGAAAATTGTTGGAGTTACAAAAAGAACTCCAGATTATGAAGCTAAAGCTGCTGTTGAAAAAGGATATGACCTATATATAAGTGTTCCAGAAAGAGAAAGCCAATTTGAAGAAGCAGGAATTGAAGTAGCAGGAACTGCTGATGAATTATTTGAAAAATTAGATTTAGTTGTAGATTGTACACCCGGAGGCATAGGTGCACAAAATAAAACAGATATCTATGAAAAAATTGGATTAAAAGCAATATTTGAAGGTGGAGAAGATCATGATGCTATAGGCTCCTCATTCAATGCTGAAGCAAATTATGCTGATAATATAGGTGAAGATTATGTACGTGTTGTATCATGTAACACAACAGGTTTATGTCGTACATTAAAACCTATCTATGATATTTCAGGTATAAAAAAAGTTAGAGCAGTAATGGTACGTCGTGGAGCTGATCCATCAGATGTTAAAAAAGGACCTATAAACAGTATTGTACCTACAACAGAAGTACCATCACACCATGGACCTGATGTACAAACTATTATTGATGATATTAATGTAATGACAATGGCATTACTCGTTCCAACAACACTTATGCACACTCATAACATAATGGTTGAATTAGAAGATAAAATCACAACTGATGATGTACTTGATGCATTTGAAAATGCACACCGTGTATTACCTGTTCAAAAAAGTCTTAAATTAGGATCTACTGCAGAAATAATGGAATATGCTAAAGATCTTGGACGTTCCAGAGGAGACATGTATGAAATACCAGTATGGAAAGAATCAGTCAATATAGAAAATGGAGAATTATTCTATATGCAAGCAGTCCACCAAGAATCCGATGTAGTACCAGAAAATGTCGATGCTATAAGAGCAATGCTTGAATTAGAAGAAGATGGTGAAAAATCCATATTAAAAACAAATAAAGCAATGGGTATATTATAAATTATACTTATTTCTCCCCACCATACTTTTTTTTAACTGATTCTATTAAATATTATTAAGATGCTTTTAAAAAATAATGTACATGAAAATTTGTTTATATTTACATAAAGAAAAATATAAGTAATCTATAAAAAATTAAAAAAAATACAATCCCATAAAAAAATAGAAGGATATGATGAAATGTATACACAAAGAATCCTATTACATGGACACATAATTGATTCATTAACTCTACCTAAAACAATGGATACTATTATAGATCAAGGTGGAGACTATGAAATAGAAGAATTACAAGTAGGAAAACTTAAAACTGATAAAAGTACTGCTAAACTTATTGTTAAATCTGATGATGAAGAGATATTCAATAGAATTCTTGACATACTCACAGATTATGGTGCTGAACTTATTGAGGAAAATGAAGAAGTAACTCTTGTTGCATCACAAAAAGATAAAACTGTACCTGATAATTTCTATTCAACTAGTAATTACAATACTAAAATTAGATATGATGGAGAATGGTTAAATATTGATAATATAGAGATGGACTGTGTTATCTGTGTTGATACAGAAAATAAAAAAGCAACATGTAAACCACTAAATGCTGTTAAAAAAGGTGAAATGATAGTTACTGGAAGAACCGGAGTTAAAGTTACGCCTCTTGAAAGATCACGTGGAAAAAATACATTTGAATTTATGAACAGTGAAGCTTCAGCTGAAAAACCTACACGTAGTATTATTCATAAAGTAGCTACCCAAATGAAAGAAGTTAAAGATAATGGTGGAAAAATAGTTGTTGTAGGAGGACCTGCAGTTGTACATACAGGTTGTGCACCAATACTTGCAGATTTAATAAAAGAAGGATACGTTGATAAACTATTTGCTGGAAATGCTCTTGCAACCCATGATATTGAAAATGCATTCTATGGAACTTCTCTTGGAGTAAAAATGGAAACTGGTGAACTTGTTGCTCATGGACATAAACATCATATTTCTGCAATAAATATTATAAATAAAGCTGGAAGTATAAAAGATGCTGTAGAACAAGGTATCTTAAAAAGTGGAATTATGTATGAATGTGTTAAAAATAATGCTCCATTTGTTCTTGCTGGAAGTATTCGTGATGATGGACCATTACCTGATGTTATAACAGATTCACAAGTTGCTCAGCAAAGAATGAGAGAAGAAGTTCAGGATGTTGATATGGTAATTATGATTGCTACATTACTCCATAGTGTTGCTACTGGTAACTTAATACCTGCTAGAATAAAAAGCGTATGTGTAGATATTAGTAATGCTTCTGTAACAAAACTCTCTGATAGAGGAAGTGCACAAGTTATTAGTGTAGTAACAGATATTGGTTCCTTTTTACCAATACTTAAGGAAGAACTTAATAAATTAGAAGAATAATTCTAATTAAATCACCTCCTTTTTATTAAAAATATTATATTAAAAAACACGAAAGAACTTATTTTCCCAGTTTCATAATAATAATTTATTAAAAATAAAAAATAGCATTGAATATATTATAATTTAGAAAATTTTATATAGATTTTAATGTATACAATAGTAATAAGCCATTGAATAATAATTTTTTTTAGAAATAATGAGGTGATATTATTAGTAAAAAAATTATGAAAAGATTATTTCCAATTTTTATAATACTTACCTTATTACTATGTATTAGTACAGTATCTGCAAGTGAAAATAACACCAACACAGATACTACTCAAAAAGTAGTTGATAATACTGTTAATTCTAATACATATACCACTATTGAAGATATTAAAACACAATCTTCAGAAAGTAAGTATAGTAAAACAGCAAAAGACGCAACGAAACAAGTTAAAACAGTTGAAGATACAAAAACATTAAAAACACAGGAAACCCATAAAATACAAAGCATATCTTCTAACAAAACATTGAAAACTGCTAATGTGAAATATTCAAAAATTTATGTAAGTACTACTGGAAAGGACAGTAATGCTGGTACACAAAATGCTCCTAAAGCTACAATTAAAAATGCATTAAAATCTGTTACAAATAAGGGAACGATTTATCTTAATAAAGGTACTTATTATGAAAATAAGATTTATATCAATAAAACTGTAGCTATTGTTGGTAGTGATACAAAAGGTACAATTTTAAATGGAAAAGGTAGCCATGTATTTACCATAGCTAGTAATATTAAAGTAAAATTTGAAAAATTTACAATCACAAATGCTAGTGATAAACAGGGTGGAGCAATATATAATAAGGGTTACTTGAAGTTACAAACAATGAAAATATCTAATTCAAGGGCCACTTATGGTGGAGCAATATATAATAAGAATGAACTTATTGGAATAAAAACTAGTTTCTCTTCTAATAAAGCTACACATGGTGGAGCAATATATAATACTGATTCTGCAAGTATGGTTAATTGTACTTATAATAAAAATCAAGCAACAAATATAGGTGGAGTAATATATTCAACTGGTAAAATTACATTACAGGGAAATAATCTTACTCAAAACTATGGAAGTGCAATTTACTTAGCTAAAAATAAACAGAACAATAAAATCACAAATACCCAATTTATATCAAATAATGGAGTACTTGGTGGAGCAATATATAATGATGGACAAATAAATATTGAAAAATCAACATTCCAATCAAACAAAGCTACAAAAAATGGTGGAGCAATATATAATAAAAATATATACAACAGCAGAAATTCAAAATACATTCAAAACACTGCTAAAATCAATGGAGGAGCAATATATACCACGAACAATCTATACATTAATTCTAATACATTTACTTCAAATAATGCAACAGGTAATGGAGGAGCAATATACAATACTGCAACCTTGAATGCCAAATCCACCACACTTCAATCAAATAGGGCTCAAAAGGGCGGAGCAATCTATAGTGCTAATGGTAAAGTGAATATAAATAATTCTATACTATTAAACAATAATAATGTGGATATTTATGCATTTAAAGGAAGTACTACAGCAAATTATAATTGGTGGGGAACCAACAGTATGCCTTCCTCACAAAGAAAAGTAAATGTAGTTACTAAGAATTGGATATACTTTAAAATATCTAGTCCTTCATCAAAATATATAAATGAAGTTTGTGAAATTACAACCACATTTAATAAAGTTTATAATGGAAAAACACTTACTGACTATAATACAAAATTATTACCTGCACTTCCTGTGAAACTCACAGTTAATGGTGGAGGTATAAATAAAATTTACAATTATAATGTTGCAGGTACTAAGAAAATATCACTTAAATTTACAAAAGAAGGAGTTGTTAACTTTAAGACATATACTCCAAACATCACAGTTAATGCTGCTACAACCATAAAATCTAAGATAACAGAAGGACCTGTTACTGGTGTATTCTTAAAAATGAATACTGATATTGACACTAATACTGTTAAAAAATGGGTTAATGCTGGTGTTACTGACGTATATGTTCAAGCAAAAGCTTCAACAAACGATGTAGTTCAACTGAAAAAAGTCATATCACTTTGTAAAAATACAAATATTCGAGTACATGCTTGGGTAATTTGTTTTAAAACATCAAATGGATTCAATATAGGATCTAGTCAACAAACATTAATAAAGAATTTTGTGGCCAAAGTTGTGAAAATACCTGGCGTTGATGGTGTTTGTCTTGATTATGCAAGATATAGTGGAACAAATCCAAGTATTGTTAATCCCAATATAGTAACGAACTTTGTAAAACAAATAAATAATATTATAAAATCACATAATAAACAACAAAAAGTGTCTATGTGTGTATTTGCTGAAAAGTCTGGATCTAAAACTTACTATGGTCAAGATTATGCTGCACTTAGTCCTTATGTTGATGTTATGATGCCAATGGCCTATAGATATGATTATAATGCCGGACAAAATTGGTTAAAAAGTGTTACAAATTATGTTGTTAAAGAGGCAAAGTATTCTAAGGTTGTAACAATACTTCAAACATATATAGAAAAAGGTGGCAGTTATCCCAAATTACCAGTATCTTCTCTAAAATCAGATGCTAAAGTCGCAATGAGTGGAGGATCCTATGGTTATGCCCTCTTTAGAGAAGGTCTTATAAGTAGTTTTCCACCAGCTGCTAAGAATTTATAATAATTCTTATTCACCACCCTATCTTTTTTTAAGAAACTAGTTATAAATTATAAATTTACTAAAAATAAATTCACTTAATGTACATGATATGATATATATCTTTAATTATTCAAAACCACACACTTTTTATTAAAATAATTTTTTTATAAAAATAGTGAAATACTCATTTCATTATAAATAATCCTGTCTAAAATCATTTATTTACATAGTTAGTTTATGTAGAAAAAATAATCAAAAAATAATAGAAATAGAATCAACAAAGTTAAGTTGACTCTAATGTAACCATTGTAATTTGTGGTGTTGCCATGAATCTAAATGGAACCTTTCTTTCACCAACACCATTTGTTACAACAAGATATGCTCCACTATCTTCATATAATCCAGATAAATATTTGTGTCCCTTCTCAGATGGTTCAACCCATGGTGTATATCCAAATAAATTTACTTGACCACCATGTGTATGTCCAGATAATGATAAATCAATACGAGTATGATTTAATGTATCAAAATAATTAGGATTATGATGTGCAAGAATAACAAAATCATCATCTGCAGCACCATTTGTTGTTAAACGTGGATACTGGAAATCAGTTGATAAATCACCAACTCCCCCTAATCTTATTTTAGCACCATCTTTTTCAATCCACACACCCCTATTTCTTAAGTTTGTAATAGATGATGCATCAAGTGCATTGGATGTTGTATTTTTAGGATCATTATTACCCAAAACACCATACACGCCATATTTAGCCCTAAGATTAGATAAAATATCAATACATGGCTGTACATCGTCCTTATTATCTGTAACATAATCTCCAACCATAACAGTTATATCTGGATTTTGTTCATTAGTTTTATTTACAACATAACTTACCCTATTCTCATCAACAAATTCACCATAATGAAAATCACCTATAACAGCAATGCGTGTTCCATTAAACTCTGGCGGAATTTGATTAGATTTAACAGTTATTTCATTAACTTCAAGTTGTGTTGGTTCTATAATCATTATTGCTAAAAATAAACAAAGAATTAACAACAATATCCCTACAATTTTTTTAAACATAAATATTATCACCTAAACTTCAATAACCATTTTGCTAATGGTTTTCCAATCAACCTTACAAATGCCATGATACAATCATATCCAAAGAATTCTAAGTCTGATTTTACATTCACCATTTCACGTGGAATATTAATTTTCTGTGGACATTTATCTAAACAAACACCACAATTTCTACATTTTCCTGCATAACTACCATTACCTCCTGCAAGTCCAGATAGTTGGAAATATTCTCCGGATTCTCCAAAGATATATTTATTATTATATATTTTAAAACATGCAGGAATATCTACACCATATGGACAGGGCATACAGTATCCACACTGGGTACATGGTATTTTAATGAGTTTATTATATATTTTTTTCACATTAGAATATGTTTCTAATTCCTCTAAATCTATACTACTAGGGGGTGTATCATTTGTTGTTTTGATGTTTTCATCAACTTCACATATTCTTCCCATACCTGAGAGTACACAAGTTACTTCCTTATGATTTAAAACCCAACGTAACGCCCATCGACTAGGATTATCTGTGATATTTGATTTATCCATCTTATTTTTAACTTCCATTGGAACATTATTTGCAAGTAATCCACCCTTCAATGGCTCCATTACAAAAACACTTACATCATGATCATAGGCATATTTAACACCTTTTGTTCCTGCTTGTGCATCATCATCAATAAAGTTGTACTGCAAAAGACACATATCCCAATCATAACTATCTATTATTTTTTTGAATGAATCATAATTATCATGGTATGAAAAACCTATATTTTTCACTTTCTTTTCTCTTTTTATTCTATCAAGAAATTCAAAGATATTATATTCCTTAAGTTGTTTAAATGCAATATAATTTAGGGAATGAAGATAATAAAAATCAATACATTCAACACCCAACTTCTCTAATTGTATATTAAGATATTTTTCCAAGTCATCCTCATTTTTAACAAACCATACTGGTAGTTTTGTAGAGATTAATATTTCATCACGTCTTTTTTCAAGAATTGATTTTAGAAAGGATTCACTTTCCCCATTATGATAGAGATATGCCGTGTCAATAAGATTTATTCCATTATCTATAGCATGATTTATTAGTTGTGTTGCTTCTTTTTTATCTATCATACCATTTTTTGTAGGTAGTCTCATGGCACCAAATCCTAGTGCTGAAACTGCAGTATTTGTTTTTTTAACTGTTCTTTTTTGAATAAATACATCCCCCCAATACATTTTTAGTTATATAATAATATTCTTATTTATTTACATTCTATATTAATATATTATTTTAAATGATATGAAACATATATTATATTGTTAAATAATTTTTAGAAAAAATATAGAAAAAATACATTATTATAATAAAAAGTAAATTAAATGGAGTTTTGATAGAATGGATATTGTTGAAAAAAGAATTCCCGACCAAAAAGTAGCATATGTACCACACATTGATAGTTTTAGTAAATTACCAGAATTTATTGAAGAAGTTGGTCAATTAATTTCTGAAAATAAATTAGAAGCAGTTGGTTTTCCTTATGGTTCCTATGATAATGATTTAGAGGAATATGCTGAAAATAGACAAATTTTTGAAGTAGGTATGCCTATAAAAGATTTTTATGCTGATGGTAAACCTGCAGGTCGTATTGGTAAATTAGGTTTAAAAGAACTTACAGAACACACAGTTCTTTCAGGAAAACATAAAGGATCTCATAAAAACTTCAATGAAACTGTTAAAAAAATAGTAAAATATGCTGTTGAAAATCAGTATGATATTGTAGGACCTATCACTGAAATATACCTTCCAGCAAATGAGAACACTCCTGTTGAAGAGATTGAAACAGAAGTTCAACTACCTGTTATTTACATGGGTCCAAAAAGAGATTAAATAAATCTCTTCTCTACTTTTTTTTGAATTGATTAGGAATATGCAACTATTGTGTTTTGGTGTTTTTCAAAATATTTCGTTGTCAGTTTATAAATATCAAATATTTGTTGATGTTTTTATAACATGACAAAGAAAAATATATGAAATCATGTGTAAATAATTGTTATACATTCCTTAAACACGAAAAAATATTATAATATCAATAATAATTAAAAATAATAATTATATCCATTATTAATTAAAAAAAATAGAAATAACCTTAAAAACACATTACTTAAATAAAATTTCAATTTTAATAAAACTAAAATAATAATAAAAAAGGTGTGTAGTTTTAAATATAACTTTATTTTATTAAAGTCTATTTAGAATTAGCTATCTCTAAAAGCTCAGGTAAATTGTGTAGATTTTCCCCTTTAGAAAGAATGTTGAGGGTATTTAAATTAATAAAAAAGTTTATTTCAAAACCTTTTTACTGTAAAAAAATTTTGAAAAAATATACTATATAATTTATCTTAAATCATCTTTCATTTTTTTAGTCTTTCTTTTATTAATATTTAAATACTACTTCATTCTCATATAGCTAATTAATTAATTATATATTATGTTTACACTAATATATAAAAAAAGTGGTAAAAAGATACATTATATTAATTTCACATATTCCCTATTTTATTTAGAAATTTTCTTATTTTTTATTAAAAAGATATTATATTGTTTAAATTATTTAAATAAAGATTATACAAAAATGCAATGATTTCTATTAATGTTGAAATAGTGAGTATTAAAAATAGTTTTAATAAAAATTAGAATTAAATTATTTAAGAAAAAAAATGAGAAAAAAGAAAAATTAGTTTCCTCCTTTTGTTCTCATAATTTTCATGTTTCCCATAGCTTCTATGTATTCTACTTCTTTACCTTCAGCAATATCTCCTTTTAAATCTTCAGGAATAGGTAAATCAATAGTTTCATAGGTTTCTAAGTCCATTAATTGAACTTCTTCACCCATTATTGCTAAAACTTGTCCTACTCTTTTATCAATGATAGGTATGTCTACTTTTGCGTTTACAGGTTTTACAAGACTTCTTTTTTGATTATCAAAAATTCCTACTGCTTCAATACGTGCTTTTGCTGCACCGTGTTTACCAGGAGATGATGTTGATATACTGGTAATTTTTGAAGCTTCTCCACCTAATACTAAGTATTTTCCTTGTTTTAAAGTTTTTATTTCTGCTACTTTAGTTGCCATTAAATTTCCTCGAAAAAATTTTTTATGATTTAAATATAATAAAATATTCTATTGATTATTTTATCAAAAACAAACAAAAAGAGTTATTTTATTAACTTAAGTACTTAATCATATTAAAAATTCAATTGTATATTTAAATACAATATAGATATGATATAATATATATTTTATCTAATTAATATAGATTTCTAACAAGTACATATAACTACATATAATAATTAATAAAAAAAAATAATAAAAAAATAAATTTAAAAATAATGTATCATGCTTTAGCTACTTGTCCAGACGATGTTTTATATGCTCTTCCTGAATCTACAACACGTCCATTACTATATTCTGTATAATAATAATTTCCATCAGATCCCCTATAATAATCAGTACCTGTTGTATAATAATCCTTTGAATCTAATTTTGCCTTTACAGTATTTGGACTACTTACTCCATCAGCATAAGTTCCACCTGTTGGTTTATAATATGATGAATCTTGTGTAGCTGGTGGTTTATTATTTGGATTACCTGTTGTTGTAGAACTAGATACACTATTGTCTGTTNCCTGTGTTGTATTATTTTTTGTGGAATTTATTTCCTGAATTTGATTTTCTAATTGATTGTTCTGAATAAATAAATATGAAATACAACCAACAAATGCTATAATGATAATTGAAATCATGATTATAACCATACTACTTCTAATACTATCCCCTCATATATTTAGTTTTAAACTAAATTAATATTATTAAATATTTTTTAAATTCAATATATTTAATATTATACTTAAAAGTAGTTTTTTCTTCCCTTTTTTATTAGATTATTCTGATAATTTCTTTAAAAAAAAATTCTATTAGTATTTTTCTATTGTATATATTATTAAAGTAAGAATATATATTATAAAAAATAAAGATATATCTGATTATTATTAAACAATATGATATTTTAATAATTATAATAAGAAATAATTCTTTTTAAAAAAAATATGAATTAAAAGGAGTAACAATTTTATGTTTATAGACATTAACAAAGATAAAATACATGAGATACAAATGTCATGGTATT
This sequence comes from Methanosphaera sp. DEW79, assembly GCF_003266085.1. Taxonomy (NCBI): domain Archaea; kingdom Methanobacteriati; phylum Methanobacteriota; class Methanobacteria; order Methanobacteriales; family Methanobacteriaceae; genus Methanosphaera; species Methanosphaera sp. DEW79. The sequence continues at coordinate 132,449 of NZ_MUZW01000061.1, forward strand.
CATGGAGAAATAATGCTAGTACAACTACAATGGTATTATTATCATTTTTAGTAGCATGTTTCACTGGCCTTATGGCTCAAGTATCAATTGCAATTCCATGGAGTCCTGTTTTAATTACTTTCCAAACATTTGCTGTATTACTTGCAGGTGTATTCTTAGGTAGTAAATGGGGTGGATTCAGTATGATATTATATACTGTTCTTGGTATTTTAGGAATGCCATGGTTTACAAGTATGCATAGTGGACTTGAATGGATCTTCTCAGCTAGTGGAGGATACATAATTGGATTTATTTTAGCATCCATATTTATTGGACATGTATTTGATAATTATACTACTGCTAGAAAACCTATCCAAACAGTTATATTAATGTTAATTGCTAATTTTGTAGTAATATACATACCAGGTTTACTTGGATTATATAATTTCATGATAAATAATGGAAAACCTGTAACAATCACAGGATTATTAATTGCTGGTGTTGTACCATTTATAGTAGGAGACTTACTTAAAATTGCAATGGCATCTGGAATAACCACATCTATTTTACCAAAAGAAGATTAATTCTTCTTTATTTTTTTTAAATAAAAATAGAATCTATTTTTTTAAAATTATATTTAGAAAAAGTAATTTGAAAGAAAAAATTATTAATAGAAAACTAATTATTTTTTTTAATCAGTTACACTATTTATTCGAGATTTATGTACATGATTATTTCTATTTAACACAGCATCATCATATACATTTTTAAGAGCATGCATATCTACACTTGTATAGATTTGAGTTGTACTTAGATTACTATGACCTAATAACTGTTGAATTGCTCTAATATCAACACCATTTTTAAGTAGATGTGTTGCAAATGAGTGTCTTAATATGTGGGGTGTGACTCTTCGAGTAATTCCTGCATCTTTTGCATATTCTTTAATCATTAACTGAATATATCTTGAACTTAGACTAGTATTTCTTTGATTTACAAATAAATATTCATTCTCAACACCACGTTTATCTAAATATTCATGTATTAAATCAAGAGTATCTTCATCAAAAATAACTATCCTATCCTTATCTCCTTTTCCTCTTACTCTGATTGTTCTTTCATTCTCATCTATTGTTGTTACTTTTAGTTTTGTAAGTTCTGATACTCTTAGACCAGTTGAATATAGAAGAGTTAATATGAGTTTATTTCGTAGTCTTGTGATATTTTGAGGATTGGTTTTTTCAGGATCATATTCATTATCTTTAGCATGAATTAAATCGTATACTTCCTGTTCATTTAATGATTTAGGCAATGATTTTGTTCTCTTTGGTGCTTTAATTTCTTCATATATATGAATTTCTGCAAATTCAAAGAATTTCTTTAAAACTACTGTTACTAGATATATGTAATTTGTAGATACTTCTTTTTCTCTTTTTAAATATTGTAAATATCTTTTAAAGGCACGTAACATTCCTTTTTCATCTTTAATTTTTCTATCTGACAAGATAAATTTGTAAAAGTTGTCAAGAATAGATTTATATGTTTTTAATGTATTTGAGGAATAACCTTGTATATCCATTTCTAAAATATAATCTTCCACTTGATCTTCAAAGTATATCTCATCTAAATAATCTGATGTCAAAGTCCCACTCCCTTGCATCATGTTTTTATAGTTTATCAAAAAAAATTCTTCAAAAAAAAATATTATGAAGAAGAATGATTATTTTATTATTCTTCTTTTTTTTATGAAGATTATTTTGTAATAATTTTTATAGTTTCAGGTTTTTTTACAACCTCAGACATTTTAACTGCTACTAAACATTCAATATTTTTTTCTTTAGATAAATCAACAATTCTTTGTGTTATTATTCCATCAAAAACAATGTTTTTTATTGTTTCTTTTGAATTTTTAACTTCATTGTATATATCTGATACTTTTACTTCTTTAAGTAAATTAAAGTCCATATCATATAATCTTCCTTTACCTGTACCAGATAATTCTTTAAGCATTAATTCATATTTATTTAAGTGTGTTTCTTCTGTTTCATTATGTTTTTCTGTAGATTTTTGTGTTTTTTCTTTGGAATTATCTTTTAATTGTTTATTTTCATTTTTTTGTTGTTTAAATTGTTTTGATTCGTTTTTTTGTGAATATTTATCTGTTTTATTAACTGAAGATGTTACTTCATGTAATTTAGATTCAAATTTATCATGTGATTTTGGTTTATTATGATATCTGTGCTGATTATGATTATAATTAGCATGACTTGTTATTTTATCTACTGATGTTTTATTTTTAAGTGCATAGATTACTTGATCCTTATCTAAATACTCCACTTCAAGACCTCTAGGTGCTCTTGTTACATAGTCAATATCACCAATTTGAAGTAATTCTTTTAGTATTAAGTCTCCTCCCCTATCACCATCTAGAAATGCTGTGACAGTTCGTTTTTTTGTTAAATCTGCAACTGTTTTAGGAACATTAACACCTTCTACAGCTATGGTATTTTTTATACCATATTTAAGTAGATTGAGTACGTCTGATCTTCCTTCTACAATAAGTATTGCATCAGATGTTGGAGTATTTGGACCAGCTGGAAGATTATCCTCACCATATTCTATTATTTCAGGACGTCTTATTGATTCTTTAACTTCATCAATCATTCTTGAACTTTCAGGAGTAAATTCTTCCATCATATTTTGGTATAATTCTTTTGCTCTTTCTACAATAGTTCTTCTTTTAACAGCACGTACATCTTCAATTTTTGTTACTCTTAGGTTAGCTTCACATGGTCCAACCCTGTTAATTGTTTCAAGTGATGCTGCGAGAATTGTTGTTTCTATTCTATCAAGACTAGATGGAATTATAATTTCTCCTTTTGTTCTTCCAGATCTATTAGTCATATCCACTTTAATTCTACCGATTCTACCTGTTTTTTGTAATTCACGTAGATCTAGACTATCACTAAGTAGTCCTTCTGTTTGTCCAAATATTGCACCTACTACATCAGGTTTTTCTACAAATCCTTTTGCATTTATTTGTGAATGTATTAAATATTTAGTAGTTGTAATTTCATCTTTAACCATGTAATAATAATCTTCATCATCATGATATTTGGCATTTTTATGTGTCATTTAATCGCCTTTTTTTTATTAATTTCTGATTATAAAATTTATATTTTTAATTTAAGCCAATTAGATGAAAAATTTTTTTTATTTAATATTTTATTAGTATTACTCCAAACATAGGAGTTATAACATTATTATCATAATAATTTTTTTAAATTATATTTTATATTTCAATAACTTACTTCGTTATATCGATATACAGTATTATTTTAATTAGAATTTATTATTATATTTATTGTATTTTTATAGAAATTAAGTATTTTTTAAATATTAAAAAAGATATAAATTATATAAAAGATAAAAAACAATGTTTATCTAACAAGGATTTTAAATCGGAGGATTTAATAGAAATGGAAAATTCACTAATAAGAGTAGTTTTAGATATTTTAAAACCACATTCCCCATCACTACCATCATTTGCTATGTATTTAAGCTCACTTGATGGAGTAGATGGTGTAAATATAACATTAATTGAAATTGACAAAGATACTGAAAATATAAAAATAACTATGGAAGGAAAAGATCTTAATTATGATAAAATTAGAGAAGCTGTAGAAAATTATGGTGCTTCAATCCATAGTATTGATGAAGTTGTTGCTGGTAAAAGATTAGTTGAAGAAGTAACAACACCACAAGACTAAATACTCATAACTACCTTTTTTTATATTATTTTTTTTATAATAGATATTTTTAGAGATGAAATTTAAATGTCAAAAGGAAAAATAACTCCAAAAAACATATTACATGGAAATAAAAAAAAACAAGAAAAAATAACTCTTGAAAACCTACTTGAAGTAGCAAGTAGTGATAATGTATCTGATGCCATGAAAAATTTATATGGTAAAGACGGCCTTATTAATGGTATTAAACCAATAGATCCATCATATAAAGTTGTTGGAAAAATTAAAACAGCAACTACCAATTCATATGATTGGGGTACTGGTATAAAAGGAATTTATAACACCAATATTGATGAAATCTTATTTATTAAATGTTCAGATGATGAATATGCAGTGTGGGGTGAAATGGCATCTAAAGCTGCACAAAAACAAGGACTAAAGGCTACTGTTATTTATGGAGTATCTAGAGACACAGAAGATATTATTAAATTAAATTATAAAGTATTTTCAAAAGATATAAAATCACATGCTGGACTTCCATCAAATAATGGCTTGTTAAATGAACGTATTGTTATTGATGATAACATTATTTGTAATGGTGATGTTCTTGTTGGAGATATGGATGGTGTTGTTATAATACCACAAGAAAAAGTAGAAGAAGTACTTCATGAAGTTGAAAACATAAAGAAATTTGAAACTGAAAGTTTAAAGGAAATGATAGATAAGGAGATTCCTTTAGATGAAGTTTTAGGTATTAAATAATTATTTTTAACATACTTAACTTCTAATTTTTTTTTAATTAATTTTAAAATAATCCCCTATTTATAAAAATAAAGAATATTATATTTTATTTATCAAAAAACATTTTTTTATACCGTGAATTTATTTAATTTTTATTTCTTTTAATTGAAATAGGGTTATTTATAATTAAATAAGAACTTATTTTAATAAAAAACATTATACTATATATAAGTATCCAAAAGTATAAATATCAAAAAAATAATAATTATAATTATAAAAAAAATATGAACAATTATAGGAAAAAATATAATTTATTCTAACCTTAACAAACCTTAAATCATTAATTATTCAAAAAAATCATTATGAACTCCCATAAACTAAAAAATAATAATACTAATTTTATACAAAAAATTCAACAATTATCAAAATAACTAAATATAGATAATAGTATTTATTCCTAAAAATAATAGAGAAAATGTCAAAAAAGAATTCAAAATTAAAAAAAATAGGTACAATAAGTCATATAACAAGTACTAACAAACTAATTGTACCTTCAAATAAAACACCTCGTATTGGTTCAGTAATAGTAAATAAACAACATAAACCAATAGGTAAGATCAATGATATATTTGGGCCAACCAAACAACCATACATCTCTATAAAAACTAGTAAAAAATTTAAAAAGGCTAATACGGGAGAAGCTGTATATCTACAACCAAAAAATAAGAGAAGGAGGATGAAACAACGGCAGGCATACTAAAACGGAAAAAAAGATATGGACGACCTCATAAAACACTAAAAACTGACATTAAAACCAGAAAGCCAAAGAAAAAAGAAGAAAAAACAGAAGAAACTCCAGTAAAAACAAAAACAACCAAAACTCCCAAAATAAAAGAAAAAACAGAGAAACCTAAAAAAAGAGGACCAGGAAGACCAAGAAAAACCAATAAAACAGAAGATAAAATAGAAGTAGAAGATACAAGTAAACATACCACTACAATTATTGAAAAACAAGAACCACCAAAGAAAAGAGGACCAGGAAGACCAAGAAAAACTAAGAAAACAGAAGACAAACCAAAAAAAAGAGGAC
>NZ_MUZW01000035.1:0-13072 GCF_003266085.1 Methanosphaera sp. DEW79
TGTAGTCTGTTTTATCTTCATTTTCATAGTCTATTCCATCATCTTCATCTTGTGCATTGTTGTTTTCTTCTATTTCATCATCTATTGTGTAGTATGGTTTGTTGTCAGAGTTTATGTTTGTTTTTGTTGTTTCGGGATTGTTGTTCTTTTCTATATTTTGTTTTTCTTGTGTAATTTCTGTGTTTGTATCAGTTGCACTTATAGTTGTTAGTCCTATTAATAATATTATCAATGTTATAATAAATATTAATTTTTTATCTTTCATGTTACCACTTTTATTTTAAAAATTCTAATTCAAATTAAGTTTATAAAAAACAATAATAATTTGAATTATTTCTTTTTTTGTAGTGCGTAGTTAATAAATCTATGGTTATTTATTAAAATATTATTGACTAGTTTTATACAGCGCTTTATTATTTTATTTAACACATGTTCTTGTATGGTTTTTATACTAATTATTAGTATTTTTTAATTCATTTACAAGCAATAATACGTGTTATTCAATAATTAGTTTAATTTACTTTTTTAAAATTAGAATTAGGACTTTGTAGAAATGATTTTTACAAAGACAAAAAAAGGAAGGGGATGAGTTCTCTAAAATAATTGTTGAATATAATCAATAATTCTTCTGAAAATAGATTTATTTTCCTCATAAGTATTATATTCTTTGATTTCTTTTATTGCACGTTTTTGGAAGAAATCCTGTGAACTAAATTGTTTTTGCTCTTTAATATATTCATAATCACCTTTTTTATTGATTCTACGACCTTTAATATCATCTTTTAGCATGGCTTCTATATCTTCAAGAATTCTTTTTCTAATATCAAAATCTTCAATAGGACATGCAACTTCAACTCTTTTTGCCGTATTTCTGGTCATAATATCAGCACTGGAAATATAAATTTTTCTATCAGAACCCTTACCAAAAATATAAATTCTTGAATGTTCAAGATATCTGCCAACAATACTTCTAACTTCAATATTGTCTGTTTTACCTGGAAGTCCTGGTATTATACAACAAATACCTCTTATTATCATGGTTATTTTAACACCCTTCTGGGAAGCTTCAACTAACTTGTTAATAATCTTTCTATCAGTTAAGGAATTCATCTTCATTATAATTCCATTTTCCATATTATTTTCTGACTTCTTTATTTCCTCATCAATATATTTAATTATATTATTTCTAAGACTAGTTGGAGCAACAAGTAACTTATCATATGTTCCATTAAGATTAGATAATGCCATATTTTTAAAGAAACGTATAGCATCTTCTCCTATTGTTTGATTTGATGTAAGATATGCATAATCAGTATATAACTTTGCAGTTTTCTCATTATAATTTCCAGTACCAATCTGAGTATAATGAGTTATTTTATTTTTAGATTTTCTTGTTACAACACAAATCTTTGAATGAACCTTGTAATTTTCAAAACCATAAATTATTTGACATCCTGCTTCTTCAAGAAGTTCAGCATTATATATGTTGTTTTTCTCATCAAAACGTGCACGTAATTCAATAAGAACACTTACATCCTTTTCATTTTCAATAGCTTCAAGTAAATATTTAATTACCTGGGATGATCTTGCAACACGATATAATGTAATTTTAATGGATGTTACATCATCATCATTTGCAGCTTCTTTTAAAAATCCAAGAAATGTGTTCATGGATTCATATGGATAGAAAAGTAGGACATCTTTTTTATCTAATTGTTTAAATACTGATTTTTTAGTATTAAGATTTGGTGATTTTTGAGACTTAAATTCTGGAAATGTTAATTCTTCCTTAATTTGTTGTGGCAGAGAATCAATTAAATCATAGGTATAATCCATATTAATAGGAGTATTTGTTACAAAGACTTGATTTTTATGTAAATCAAGTTTACGTCTTAAATTCTTGTTATATTTATGATTATAGTATTTATAAAACTCTAACCTTATAGGTGCAAGCCTATTTCTTTTTTTAAGAATATTTTTCATATAGTGTCTATAATCTTCATCCTCATCTATTGGAGAGTTTTGTAAGTTCACATCAGCATTTCTTGTTACTGCTGTAATTGTAGAATATTTAACAGTATAATTTGAAAATATTTTCTCTGCAAATGCATAGATTAATTCTTCCATAAGAATATATTCATGTGTACCTGGAAACATCACATATGCAGGTAACTGTTTTGGTATAGGTATTAATCCCATACAACGAGTATTTTCATTCTCAAGTATGGAATAAATATACAACTTCTTATTAATCATATGTGGAAATGGATGTCTTAGATCTATAATTTGTGGAGAAAGTAGTGGTGAGACATTTTCATAGAAATATTGTGTTATGTATTTTCTTTTTAAACTATCTAGTTCATCAAAACTATGTCTAATAATACGATATTCACGTAACTTAGCCAATATCTTAGAATATATTTCATCTTTTTCTTTATAAAGAGGTGCTGTTTTTTCATATATTAAATTCAATTGTTCCTTTGCAGTAAGTCCTGTTTTATTATCTCTAAGTTTTTTATCAACAAGACTTATATCATATAAACTTCCACATCTAATCATGTAAAATTCATCAAGATTACTTGTGAATATTGATATGAATTTTACTTTTTCAAGAAGAGGAACTGTTTCATCAGCAGCTTCTCTAAGTACTCTTTGATTAAATTTAAGCCATGATAACTCCCTATTTTGTGTATATTTATATTTAGAAGGAGTTTCTTTTTTTCTTATTATATTATTGGTTTCATTCATTGTCATTTTTATCATTCTCTATAATGGAATATACTACTCCTTCTCGTACAGTTTTATGACTTACATGGATTTGTTTTATATTAAAATATTCTGCAATTGTTGCTATTATGACAAGACCTGGTACAAGTGTATGTATACGTTCTGCTTTTACTTGAAGAATTTTAGTAAAATATTCTTTATTATTTTTATTTAATTCACTTTGTAATTTTTTAAGCATTGCTGGTGTTATAATAGATGTTTTGTCTTCTTTTATACATATATGTTCCAATACCTTTTTAATAGCACGTATTGTACCACCAACAGCATATAAGTGGGTGACTGTATGTTTATTTACTTCTGATTTTTTAATTTTCTCTAATACATCATTTCTTATAGCTTCACATTCACTAGTTGATGGTAACATAACAGATACATATTTGTAGTAACTATTTAGTGAGCCAATATCTATACTTGTTAATTCTTGTGGTGTTCTATTGTTAAAGTAAACAATTTCAGAACTTCCTCCACCAACATCACAGAGAATACCCTCATCAGATGTCATTTTTCCACTATTTTTAACAGCATTAAAACTCATCATAGCTTCAGTTTTACTCTCAAGTAAATATATATCAATATTAAGTTCTTCTTTTATAAGTTGAAGAATATCATCACTATTTTTGAGATTTCTTATACTAGCAGTTGCAAAGTAACAAACATTATCAACTTTTAATTGAATAAGATTCTTTTTAAATGATTTTAATATGGATAATAATGTTTGAATTCCTTCATCATTTAATTTATTATTTTCTTTATATGAAATAAGACCAGCTGTTTTCTTTTTTGAAATTATTGTTTTAAGTTTTCCTTTTTTATACTGGTATAGTTGTAATCTTATTGTATTTGAACCTATATCTACTACTGAATATATCATTCTATTAAACCTTTTATATTACTTTTCATTACTTGAATATTTTTCATTTAGTTTATTTATAATTATTTATTCAGAGAATTATTTTTCATATAATGGGTATAATTGCTATAAAATGTAAACAATTTGTGAACAAGAAATTAAAGACTAAGTAGCAAAGTATGAATTTATTCTATATAATAATACACATTTTAGGAAAAATACTCCTCATGTAATCTATTTAATTTGATATTATGTATTTATTTTTAATACTCTAAAAATGATTAATATTCCATGAATATTTAGAATATTTCCATAAAATTTAAAAAAATAGAAATACATATATATAAATTGTATAAAAACAGAAAAATATTAATTTAGAATAAAAGATAATCTTTAAACTTGAGGAAGAAACAATGGACTTATTTATATTACAAAATATAACAGTAATACTTCTAACAGCTGTTATTATTTTATTAATATTCAATAAACTTAAACTCCCTTCAATGATTGGATTGTTTCTTACAGGTATAGTGCTGGGACAGTTTCTTCATTCAGCAGAAACAATAAATACAATCTCAGAACTAGGTGTAATATTTTTACTATTTATTATAGGATTAGAATTTTCAATGGAAAAATTCTCATCAATAAAACACTATGCAATAATAGGTGGTATATTACAAGTTCTACTAACAACATTAATAGTAACGATATTATCAGTACTAGTGGGATTTCCAATAAATCAAGGAATATTCATGGGATTTCTAGTATCATTCAGTAGTACAGCTATTGTAATGAAATTAATTCAAGAACGACAAATGAACAATAGTATACAGGGAAAAGTAGTTCTGGGTATACTGATATTTCAGGATATAGCAGTTATACTGGTTTTACTTCTAACACCACTACTGGGTGGAAGTAAAATAGATATAACAACACTACCACAAACACTAATAACTGTAGTAACATTAGTAGTGGTACTAGCAGTATGTTCTAAATGGATAATTCCAAAAGTATTACACATAGCATCATATACAAAAAATAGGGATTTATTCATACTATTAACACTAGTTATATGTCTTGGTACAACATATGCAACATCCCTTGCAGGAATATCTCCAGAACTTGGAGCATTTATTGCAGGACTTATGATTTCAAAAACAGAATTCAGTCACCAAACACTAGGATATGTAGAACCATTTCAGGACGTGTTTATGAGCCTGTTTTTAATATCAATAGGTTTAATGTTAGATGTAAACTACTTCATTAGTAACATAGTATTAATAATTGCCCTTGCAATAGTTGTATTAGTAGTTAAAATATTAGCAACAGGAACAACAATTGCAGTACTAAAATTACCAATGAGAATTATAGTAATAGTATCAGTATTACTATCACAAATAGGAGAATTTTCATTTATATTGGCAGCAGAAGGACTAAAATATAATCTAATAACAAATGATTTATTCACCTTATTTTTAGCAACAACAGTAATTACAATGTCATTAACACCATTTTTACAAAAACTAACACCAAAAATAATTGAAAAAATAGGAAATAGAGGTATGCGTCTTCCAGAAAATGATGAAGCACTACCAACACAAATAGATGAAAATGATGAAAACATATCAGACCATGTGATACTAGCAGGATTTGGTGTAAATGGAAGAAACATAGCAAAAGCATGTAAAAACCAAAACATACCATACATAGCAATAGATCTAAATCCTATAATTGTTAAAAGACAAAAAGCATTAGGAGAACATATTATTTATGGTGATGCTTCAAAAGAAAATATACTAGAAGAAGTTAATATTTCAAAGGCAAAAATGATAATTATAGCAACAACAGATTATAGGGGAAGTCTTAAAGCAACAGATACTGCACGTAGATTAAATCCAAATATACACATAGAAGTAAGAACTAAATACATAAAAAATGTTGATGAATTATATGAAGCAGGAGCAGATGAAGTAATACCTGAAGAATTTGAAACAGGACTTGTGATCTTCTCACGTATAATGGACTTCTATAACAAAGATCCTGATGAAATAACAGAGACAATAAATGAGCTTAGATCAGACCATTACAATGAATTAAGATTGATTTCAACTGATGATTTATCATTAGATCTTAATGAAGCAGACACAGACTTAATAGCAGATTCAATATACATAGATGAAAATAAATCACTGGATGATTATGACTTTAATAAATATGATCTAACAATAACATCTATAATACGAGGAAATGATACAATAACTGAATTTAGTGATAAATTCCAATTACTTGAAAATGATATAGTGTTATTTACAGGTAATGAATCAGATATTAACAGATTCATGAATGTATATAAATACTAAAAAATTTTCTTTTTTAACCTCCCCTTTAATAAAAAACCTACTTTTTATAGAAATATATGCAATATTAAATACTATAGAGAACTTAGCTTTTTTATAATATAAAATTATCTAATGTAAAAAAATCATTAGCTCATCTTAGTTTAAAAATAAACACTCAGAAGAAACACATCTTAACTCAAATATGGATTAAAAATAATAATGAATTATTTGAATACTTATTTACCAATAAAGAAACGATAGAAGAAGAGTTAGGCTTTGAATTATTTTGGAGGAATAAAGAAAACAATAAATCATCAACAATAGGTATTAGACGTAATATAGATTCAATAAAGAAAGATAACTGGGATGAATATATTAAATGGCACATAGATATGGGCGAAAAATTCAATAAGGTATTTGCTCCTATAATTAAAGAATTTGAAAATGAACACTGCTAATTGCAAGATACTTAACATGATTAGGTAGAAACCTGTTTATTAATTAATAAAACATGTTTACAAATAAATTAGATAATATCATATAAATAACATATTTTTTTTTAAAAAAGAGAAGAAGTAATGAAATACTATCGATTACATCATTTTTTTGATTTTGGTGACAATATTTGTGACAGGTTTTTTTAGAAACATGTTTGATAAAAATGCTACAACTACACCTAAGATTATCAGAGTAATTAGATGGGTTCCAACGTAGTATTCATATAACTCTACAGCAAATGAACCATATACAACTCCAAAGAGTGGACTTTCTAGAATACCTAAGAATAATCCGACAATGAATCCGGATATTGTTGCATTAATTTCATTATCAATAGGTGCTGCACAGAATCCTACAGATAGTATAATAGCTATTATATATGCATACCATGATAGTTCCAACCATACTCCTATTATAGATAATACTATTGACATTATTAAAGCTATAACAGCGGGTATTATTATGCTTACTAAATTAATTTTTTTTCCAATACTTGGATTTGATTCTTCTCTAGTTTTTATATTATCGTTTATATGGGTTGAGTATTCTCGAGAATATCCTGTACTATTTTGATTATTTACTTTTGTTCCGCATGTTGGACAAAAGAGTGTGTTTTCTGGGATTGGTGTTCCACATTTTTCACATTTTAGTTCTTCTTCCTCTTCATATTCTTCGTCGAGTCTATTGCCACATAATGGACAAAGTATATTGTCTGAATATATTCTGGCACCACAGTTTTTACAGGTCCGGGTAAGGGTTTGTTCTGATGAATTCTGTTCTTCTTCAGTTTTAAACTCTTGACTTTCATCAGATTCAGCCTTTTGGTTTTTATCAGATTTGAATTCTTGATCTTCACCTGTTTTAATAGTGGCTAGTTTTCCGCAATTTGGACAACTTTCCATACCTTCTGGAATAGTTATTCCACAATTATCACATTTAACCATAATGTTTCACCCCTATTCGAATAGTATTTTTTCTTTTATTTTATCAAATTCTTCTTGTGTAATAGAACCCATTTCTAGTAATTCCTGGTATTCCTTTATTTGCTGTGCTTTACTAGGTCCTGCGTCCTGGTTCTGGACAATGACTTGCTGTGGTCTGTCTCTTAATGATTCATATAATGCCACCAGGTCTTGACCGAATTCATAGCTTGGAAGTCTGATTTCATATGATGTGTTATCTACTAGTTTGATCATTAATCTGTCAAACATGTCTGCACTATCATTGTTTGCTATCATATCCTTGAATCTTGTTGCTTTAAGTGATTGGATTTTATTTTGAATGTTTCTTTTAATATCATGAGGGGATGTGAACATTCTTTTAGTGATATCTTCATATCTACTTTCATCACCGAGTCTTTTAGTTACCCTCATGGATACTATCTTGTCAAAGTAGAAGTTATTAATACCAGCATTTACTTTTTCCCAGTCACGGTTGTCTATTTCCATGAAAACAAATTTATTATCCTTAATTAGGAAGAAACCATCATATCTGTTAGTATAATCAGGTCTAAGGTATATATTAAATGTTTTATGTTTAGCACGTATATCTTCTAATGCATTGAAACGTTTCATACTGGTAAGGAAGTAGTCTTCATCTTTGATTCCGAAGTCCTCTGCAAGTTTATCATAACGTGCAAGAACTTCATCACGTTTAGCATTCCATTCTCTTTGTTTAGCAGAAATGGATGCACCATTTTCCAGTTTATAGCCACATTCACGACAGAAGTTTGTGTTTTTATCATTTTTTGCCCCGCATTTTGGACAAATATCTGATGGGGTCTCCGTTTTATCTACTTTTTCTCCACAATTGAAACAGAAATCTGACCCAACGACTTCCGCTCCACAGTTAGGACACTTTACCATAGTGAATCACTAGTTACCTTCAAAATCTTTCAATGTCTTTTTAATTCTGTTTTCCCAGGATTTTTCTTCCATATCTTTAACAGTAGAATCCAGGTTACTTGAAACATTAGAAATAGAACTATTCAATGCATTAATCTTATTATCCATAATATCTAATTCTAATTTCATGAATCCTTTTTCAATGTCCTTATATATTTGAGAATTATCCTCATTAATCATTTCAACATCTGACTGCTCATTAAGCATGTCCATTAATCTTAAAAATACATGCTCCTGATGTTGTTTTTCATACTCCTTTATATCTGCACCACTATAGATCTTGTCTAATAACATCTTTATAACATTAATAAAATCCTGTCTATCAGAGTGGTCGTTAACATTATTTGGAAGAATATCTGTTTTAAGTAAAAATACAGAATCAATTTCTTCATTATTTTTTAAAACTAATGAGTATCCCTTTTGTTGAATATAAACTAGAGCAATAGATTTATTATCATATATATCAAGTTCTACTTTACTAAATTCTTTTGGGATTGATAAATAATCCAAATTACGTACTAGCATTTTTATCATCTCTTTAACATAAACTTATAAAATCACTACTGTTATGATTAAAATAATGATTTTAATTTAATTCTTTTAGAATCAAAAACATTTTACTAAAAATCATACATTTGTAGCTTCTATTTTTATTTTTATTACACACAAGATATAAACATTACCCTAAAACAGTTAATATCCACCATATAATTATATACTAGTCAAAATTCAAATCCTCAAACAAAAAACAAGAAAGATAACCTTAACATAATTTCTTTACTAGTACATTCAAAAATAAAGGATTAAAATTTAGAAAATCATTAGTCTATCTATTATTATTTTTTATATTATAAACTTTCAATATTAAATAGAAGTGGTAAATATAAAATAAAACATATGACATATAATTTATATATATATGAAAATAATCAACTTAATTTGCCATAGAAATCCTAATAGAAGTTTTTTCATAAAAGGACATCAATTTCCAGTATGTATTCGCTGTACTGGATGTTACTTAGCAATATCATTATATTTAATATACACATACTATTTTTACGTTGATTACACTATTTACTTGATAATAACAGCAATACTACTATTAATACCAATGGCTATAGATGGAACAACACAATTACTAACAAATAGAATAGTAATAATACACTACGATTCATTACAGGATTTTAGGTGGATTAGATTTATGTATCATAATTAAAGCAATTAAATATTATATTTTAGTGACAATTATATTTTTTATTATATTTTAATTACTATAGGTTCTACGTTAATTTATTTAAAGTTTGATTTTTTAAATATATGTATATAATTTACATTTAAACCAATTTCTTTTTTATATAAAATATTTATTTTTGTTTTTCTACAAAAATTAAAAAAAAAGAGGAGTGTTTTACAAGTTATCTGCCATTAGTTCGCATTGTTGTAGTACTGTTTTCATTGCTTCGTCGAATCCTTTTGGTGGGTAGTCGTATTGTTTTAGTAGTCTTTTTACTTGTACTTTCATTTTTGCTCTTGCACTTTTCTTTTTTCTCCAGTCTATTGTTTTTGTTTCGTTTAGTTTTCGTGTTAGTTCGTGTGTCATTTTTATTAGTTCTTCGTTGTTGTAGAAGTCTTTTATTCCTTCAGGTTTTGTTATTGCATCGTAAAATGCTTGTTCTTCTGTTGTTAGTCCTAGTTTTTCTCCCTTGTTTTGTGCTTGTTTTATATCTTTACCCATTTTTATTAGTTCAGTTATTACATCTTCATTTGTTATGTGACCGTTGATGTAGTTGTTTATTGTGTCGTTGAGTAGTTGTGAGAACTGTTCTGATTTTACCACGTTTGTTTTTCTGTATGTTCTTATTTGATCGTTCAGTATTTTTTCCAGCATTTTTCTTGCCAGGTTTACTTCGGGCATTGCTGCTATTTTTTCTAAGTATTTTGGGTCGAATAGTGATATTTCTTCTTGGCTTCCTTCGAAGAGGTTTATTATTCCATTACTTTTAATGGAGTGTTTTAGTAGTTGGTTTATTTGGTTGTTTATTTCTTTTAGTGATATTTGTCCTTTTTTTGTTATTTGTGATAGTAGGCTTCGTACTGCTACAAAGTAAGCAGCATCCATTCTTTCATCTTCTGTTGTTTTACTTCTGCATAGGCTTAGTGCTTGTTTTAGTTTTAATGATTCTTTAAGGTACGTGTCTTCTGCATCTTCTGAGTTCTTGGATTCTATGAAATTCACTCCACCTTTTATTGCATCTGCTCTTTTTAGGTTATTTTCTCCATAAAAATCTGAGAAATCATAGCCATAAAATAGGTCTTTACATATTTCTAATTGTTTCTGGAATTCAGGGTATGCTGTGTTTTCTATTCTTGTATCACCATAATTTTTCTTATCATTTGCAGTATAATCTCTCATTGCTTCTTTCAGTGCATTGGATAATCCTATGTAATCTACTATTAATCCTCCTTCCTTGTCCTTGTATACCCGGTTTACTCTTGCTATTGCCTGCATTAGTGTATGTCCTTTCATTGGCTTATATATATACATTGTTGCTAGAGAGGGCACGTCAAATCCAGTTAGCCACATATCCACTACTATTGCTATTTTAAATGGATCCTTGTCATCTTTGAATTTTCTTGTTAATTCTGTTTTCTGTTTCTTTGTTCCAATGATTTCATGCCATTCTTCAGGGTCCTTATTAGAGGAAGTCATCACTACATTTACTTTTTCCTGCCAATTGGGTCGTATTTCTAGTATTCTCTGGTATATTTTAATTGCTATGTCTCGTGAGTATGCTACTATCATAGCTTTACCTGTTAGTAGATATTCACGGTTTTCCTCATAATGTTTCAGGATATCCTCAACAAGTGTGTTAATTGTTTCTTTTGAGCCTAAAATTATTTCCATTCTACTTAATTCTTTTTTGCTTTTCTCGATATCTGAATTCTGAGCATTCATAGCTAGTTCATCATACTTATCATCAATTTCATGTAGAATATCATTATCTAATTTAAGATTCACAACTCTATCTTCATAGTATATAGGTACGGTTGCCTTATCTTCAACAGACTGAGTCATATCATAGATATCAATGTAATTTCCAAAAATTTCACGAGTACTTTTGTCTTTACTAGAAATAGGAGTACCAGTAAAGCCAATATATGTAGCATTAGGTAAAGCATCACGTAGACGTCTTGCATCACCTACAATAATCTTACCAGTACGTGTATCAACCCTTGTTTCAAGGCCATACTGGCTACGATGAGCCTCATCAGTTATAACAATAACATCATCTCTATTAGTTAAGGACTCCTCAGAATCATCAAACTTCTGAATAGTAGTAAAGAAAATACCATTAGCTTGTCTATTATTTAACAATTCCTTCAAGTCATCCTTACTCTCAGCCTGCACAGGCTTTTGTCTTAAAAACTCAGAACAATGAGAAAACTGTGCAAATAACTGGTTATCCAAATCATTACGATCAGTAACAACAACAAAAGTAAGATTACTCATCAACTGTTCTAACAAGTGAACATAAAAAACCATAGATAAAGACTTACCACTACCCTGAGTATGCCAGAAAACACCAGCCTTATGGTCACTCTCAATAGCTTCAAGAGTACTCATAACAGCTTTATGAACAGCAAAATACTGATGATAAGCCCCTAAAATCTTACTATAATACTGACCATCCTTAGAAAACAATAAAAAATTTCTTAAAATATCAATAAACCTATTCTTTTCAAAGATACCTTCAAAAAATGTATTATAATCAGCAAACTCTGTAGACTCATAACTTCCATCAGTACTCTTCCACTCCATAAATCTATCTTCGCTAGAAGTTAAAGTACCGACCTTATTAATTTCCATGTTACTCATAACACAAAAAGCATTATAATAAAATAAACGAGGAATCTTATTCATCTGATTTTTAAGTTGAGTATAAGCATCACTAACATCAACTTCCTCCCTAGAAGGAGATTTAAGCTCCATAACAATAAGAGGTAAACCATTAACAAACACAACAACATCCGGACGCCTATTCTCATCCTCAGAAACATTAGTGACAGTCCACTGATTAACAACCCTAAAATCATTACGATCAACATCATCAAAATCAATTAACTTAACAATAACATGACGCTCATCACCATCACTAACATATGAAACATTAATACCATTCTGAAGATAAGAAGTAAACAACTCATTTTTAAACTCAAGACTACCTAAACCAAAATCCTGCAACCGACGAATAGCCTCACAAATAGCTTCACTAGGAACATCCCTATTAATACTTCTTAAACAATCCTCTAAAACAGGAACATACAAAGGATTCTCATAATCCCTATTAATATCATACCCACACTCAACATGATAACCTAACACATCTTGAAATAATTCCAAAATAGCCTCTTCATAATTCTCTTCATTAAAGTCAGAATTCATAACACATAGCCTCGTAAAAATATAATTAATTAACTATCTATAAGTAATAACTGATAAACTTTATTAAACAAACGAATAAAACAAATATAAAAAACAACAACAAACAATAATAAAAATAAAACAATAACCTAACAATAAATAAAAAAACAATTAAAAAAATCTCATAAAAATAGAACAATATACAATAAATTAAATAAAATATGAACATTAATAAAAAAATAAATAAAAATTTATACTTCTACTTGTGATA
>NZ_MUZW01000016.1:0-6091 GCF_003266085.1 Methanosphaera sp. DEW79
TTGTTCTTTTTTAGTTTCTTTTTGTACTTTCTGTGAAACTTTTTTCTCTGTATCTTTTATTGTTTTTTGTACCTGTTTTCCAACATCTTCTTTTATTTTATCAGTTGTTTGTTTTAGTTTTTGTGTTTCTTCAGTAGCAACTTTCACCACATCATCTACTATTAATCCTTGTTCTCTTAACACTTGTGTAAATGATTTTCCTGCATCTTTTATAGTTTTTGCAGCATCTTGTGTAACTTTTTTAGCTACTTCTTTTGCTTTTGGTTGTTCTTTTTTAGCTTCTTTTTGTTGTTTTACTTTTTCTTGTGTTTTCTGTGCAGATTTTTTAGCTTCATCTTTTACTTTTGTTACTGTTTTTTTAGCTTGTTTAGTAACTTTTTCAACTGTTTTTTTAGCTTGTTTTGTTATTTTGTCTTGTGTTTTTTGTTCTTTTTTAGTTTCTGTTTTTTCTGAATCTTGTTTTAATTGTTCTGTTACTTTTTCTCTTGTTTTGTCAACTTCTTCTTTAAGTTTTTCTGTAGTTTCTTGTGCTTCTTGTTTTAATTTAGCTGCTTCTTCTTTAAGTTTCTTAGCTTCTTCTTTCTCCCGTTTTTCTTTGTTTTTTCTTATGATAATTTTTGATAATCCTGGAGTCACACGTCTTTTAAGTTCTATTCCGCCTTTTTGTATTAGTTTTATAGATTTTGGTGTATTATCTTTAGTTTCATCTTTTATAATTATTGGTATTTCATTATCCTGTGATTTAGGTTTTATTTGTGAATTATGAAGAACGTCTACTGATTTTGGATTTTGTTCTGATGCTTCTGGTACTTTTTTAACTTCTACTTCACTACTAAATTTAATTTTTTTATCACTCATACTAATTCCCTTCTAATATAAATTCCTTATATAAACTCAACACTATTGAAGAATGTAATGATTTTCATTTTTTTATGATTGTTAATATAATAATTATATATCTATTCTATTATAATGAATTTTTTCTTATAATAAAATAAATTCATCATTATTAATAATTATTTAAATCTTAAATATTATATTTATTCTAAAATTTTAAGAATATTATTTATATAATTCATGTTTATTTTAAAAAAATTAATATTAAACAGAATTTATTAATTAAATTATCCTATTAAAATCAAGTTTCTTTTCAAGGAATTATATTTCATACTAATCATATTAAAAAAAATTATTTTTATCTTATAAAACATAAATAAAAAATAATAATAATAAATAATTAATATTTATTTTATATGGTGATTTGTGTGGTTAGAGATAAACATGTAATAGAAGCATTAGGTAAGACAAGGGTTACAATAGAAAATGGTAAAGTTAGTAATGTGGAAAAACCACTTATTGAATATTGTCCTATCTTTGCTAAATATAGAAATATAGAAGAAATCACACCTGAATTAGTAAGAGAAAATATTCAATTTAGAATTGATGACTTTGGAATGTGTACAAAAAATAGACAAATAAAAATGTCTGATATGCTAAGTGTAGGAATATCAGAGATACTTAGAAGTAATCTTGAAGTTGGAAATATAGACTGTGTTGTAGGGGCATGTGAAGGGGTAGGAACATTGCTTATGACTGATGCAGATATAGTTCAAGGTGTAGGTGGAAGAGTATCAGGACTTGTAAGTACAACACCAATTCCAGAAGTAATGGAAAAAATAGGCATTGAAAATGTTCTAGATGCACAAACAGCTCAACTTAATCCTATAAAAGGTTTAGAAAAAGCAATAAATGAAGGTTATAAGAATATTGCTATTACAATATTACCTTCTCCTTTAATAAAAAAAATTAGAGAATATGATCTACCATCTGATGTTAATGTGTATCTATTTGTGGCACATACAACTGGTATTTCTATGGATGAGACAAAGGATGTATTTAAATATGCAGATATTGTAACTAGTTGTGCTTCAAAAAATATACGAGACTATGCAAGTAAGATAAAACCATACTACTATGGAAGTTCTGTTCCAATCTATGCTGTAAGTGATATGGGACGAAAATTTTTAGATACAAGACTAGAAAAGATTGGTAAATCATTAAGTACAAATAAATATCCACAGGAAAATAACAATATACCTAATCCATTAGTATAAAAAAAAAGATTTTGTTTATAAGAAAAAATTATAGAGGAGAGTATTAATTGACTCAATTAGAATATGCAAGAAAAGGAGAAATAACTCCTGAAATGGAATATGTAGCAAAAACTGAAAATATAGATGTTGAAAAATTAAGAAAAAATATAGCTTCTGGAAAAGTAGTTATACCAAAAAATGTGCATAATAATACTCTTCCAACTGGAATTGGTAAAGATTTACATACAAAAATTAATGCAAATATAGGATCATCTACAGAAATGGAAGATATTAATGTAGAGCTAGAAAAACTAGATATACTACTAAAATATGGTGCAGATGCTGTGATGGATTTAAGTACTGGACCAAAACTACATGAAATCAGAAAGGCAATAAGAGACAAAACAAACATACCTCTAGGAACAGTTCCAATATATGAAGCAGGAGTAGAAACAACTTCTCAAGATAAAATTATTGTAGATATGGATGATGATACTATCTTTAAAACAATAATAAATCAAGCAAAAGAAGGTGTTGACTTTATAACAGTACATTGTGGGATTACACAAGATGCAATAAAAGCAGTTGATGATTCAGAAAGATTAATGGGAATAGTAAGTAGGGGTGGAGCTCTAACAGCTGCATGGATCATGCATAATGAAAGAGAAAATCCATTATATGCAGAATATGATTATTTACTAGAAATATGTAAAGAACATGATGTAACACTCTCTCTAGGTGATGGTTTAAGACCAGGTTGTATTCATGATGCAACTGATATTGCACAGATAAGAGAATTAACAACACTAGGAAGACTTGTAAAACGTTCACAAAAAGATGGAGTACAAGTGATGGTTGAAGGACCAGGTCATGTTCCTATAACACAAGTAAAGGCAAATATGCAAATACAAAAAACCATATGTTCAGATGCACCATTCTATGTTTTAGGACCTTTAGTAACAGATGTTGCACCAGGTTATGATCATATTACAGCAGCAATAGGTGCAAGTATTGCAGGTGCAAGTGGGGCTGACTTTTTATGTTATGTTACACCTGCAGAACATCTGTGTATACCAAATAAGGAACATGTAAAACAGGGTGTTATAGCTTCAAAGATTGCTGCAGAAGTATCTGATATAGCCAAACAAATACCAAGTACAATGAAAAGAGAATATGATATGGCTGTTGCAAGGGATAACTTTGACTGGGAAAAACAATTTGAATTGGCAATTGATGGAGAAACTGCACGTAAGTATTATGAAAGTACATCTACATCTGATGAGGAGATGTGTAGTATGTGTGGAGATTTCTGTGCTATAAAAATGGTTAAAGATCATGAAAAAGCAAATAAGAATTAGGTATTAATCTTATTTTTGGAAGTTAAAGTAGTATATTTAAAAAATATACGTAATTATGTGTTAAATTGTATTTTATATGGATAATTATTAACTTCCATACTTCTTTTTTTATAAAAATCTTTCTTTTTAATAAATTTTTTTTGCAGTTTAATCAAAATTATTTAATATATCTTAAAATATAAATTAAAATAATAATCATTATAATAATTTTAACTAATTAACATTAAAAATTTGGAGGTAAAACTATGGCACGTAAAGACAAAAAAACCTTACCAGCTAGTGGAGCAGGTATAGTAAGATATTTCAATGATGATACAGCAGGAGTTAAATTATCACCTAAACAAGTAGTAATTGGAACAATTATTGTTGCATTAATATGTATTGCTCTAAGATTTACTACAAGTGTAGGTTACTAAAACCATCTATTTTTTCTTTATTGATTTTTTAAGGTTAAAACTTATTTTAGAATAAGTTCATTTACTTTTTATTCTTTTTGTTTTCTAATTTATTTAAATTAAATATGTATTTTCAATTTTAAAACTTGTTTTTTATTCTCTTTTTATATTCTTTTATTTACATATACCACAAAGTATTTATATTACTTTTGATATATACTAATAATAAGCAGCCACGCCGGGGTGGCTCAGCTGGTTAGAGCGCACGGCTCATAGGGTATTAAGCAGAGCTCTGACTTTCACCTGGGATACCGTGAGGTCGCGGGTTCGAATCCCGCCCCCGGCACTTATATTTAAAAATGAATATAAGTTAAAATAATTTCAATAAAATGTACATAGTACATTATATATCTTTTTTATTCTTTTTCAATGTATTTTAGTTTTTAATTATATTTTTTATATTAGAAAATATAACAATTGTTATATATTTTAAGTTTTTAATATAGTATATAATTAAATAAGATCATCTAGTAAAAAAAGGAGATTATCTATGACAGAATTATATAATCAAATGATTTCAAGACAAAAAGAAGTATTTACAGAAAGTCAACAGGAAAAAATTAGAAACACACCTGTTTTAGTAATAGGTTGTGGAGGACTTGGTGGAACAGTAATAGAACAGTTAGTAAGGGCAGGTTTTGAAAATTTAACAATTGTAGATCAAGATGTTTTTGATAAAACTAATTTAAATCGTCAAATAAGAAGTAATTTAGATACAATAGATAAATCTAAAGTAGAAACAGCAAAAAAGGAATCATTAAAAATAAATCCTAACTTAAATATTACAGGATATGATACTACTATTACTCCAGAAAACATATCTCAAATCTTTAAAGGAAATGATATTGTAATTGATGCTGTAGATAATGTATATACTAGGGTGATGATATCAAGGGAAGCAAGAAAACAAAATATGGCATTTATTCATTGTGCAGTAGAAACAACTGTGGGACAACTAACTATAATTACCAATGATACTCCATCATATGAGGAATTATTTAAATTAAAATCTAATGGAAAAACACTTGATAAATCAAAAGAATATCTACTAGGTATAAGTACTAAAAAACCACAAGTTCTAGGAACAACACCTGCAATATTTGGAGCATTAGAAGTTAATGAAACTATTAAATATATATTAGAAAGTAAGGATGCTCTTTTTGCACCAAAAGTATTGTTATGGGATATATTTGATATGACATCATTTAGGATAATTGATTTTTAAATGATACTAATGTATATTTACTTATTATTAAATATACTAAAACTTCACATAACTTTTTTTAACTACCTTTTTTTATACATATAAAAAGAAATATTATCTATTGTATTTTTTTTATTCTAGATTAGTTGTATTTTAGTAAATGTGATTATTATAGAATTTTTAATAAATAGGGTATTATAAATATTATATTAAATTTAATAAATATGGGAGATTTTAATGGTTATTTTTAAAAAATATATATCTAAGGATTATGCTCTTAATTATTGTAGATTAATTAAGCCATACTTCATATTATCTTTAATAATTTTTATAGTATCTATACTATCAGGTTACTTCTTTGCAGATTCATTAAATTCTATTTTTGTGGATGTTATTAAGAAGATGGTAGAATCCACAGCAGTTGAGGGAATTACTTTTAAGGGTATTTTTTTCAATAATGTGGAAGTTAATATTATCATGATGTTATGGGGATTTCTATTTTCAATCGTGTCAACGGGAATAATGATTTTTAATAGTTTACTAATTGGATATTTAGCATCCGTAATACCTTTGCATGTTTTTTTAGCATATGTTCTTCCTCATGGTATTTTAGAACTTCCAGCATTGATTTTATCTCTTGCAACATCATTCATGGTAACTCACATTGTTATTAGATGTATTAGGGGTATTTTAGCAAAAAACCATACATTTAAGGCAGAATTAATAACATCAAAAAATTTAATAGTGGCAGTTGGCGTATCTGTAATTTTGTGTGTTGTGTTACTGTTTTTTGCAGGAATTATAGAAACATATGTTACTAGTGCTTTAGCAGACTTTATTTTATCTTTATTTTCATAGGTAATCATGTTTTAAAAACAGATCTTCATTATTTTTTTTAAAGAATTTTTTATTTTTTAATTTTTTTTTCATGGATTTTTTGCTTTTTTTCTTTTCAATTTTCGTGGCTTTCCAGTTGCTGGG
>NZ_MUZW01000025.1:0-34214 GCF_003266085.1 Methanosphaera sp. DEW79
TATTAACTCAAAAGATATCGAAATAATAAAAGATAAGTTATCTGCATTAATTGANAAATCAGGAAATGATTATAAATAACATTGAAAAAAATAACTTAAACAACAAAAAAACTACTGGAAATTTAATAGAAGAAGTATATGACAAAAAAGATTCAAATAAAGAACCATATGATAAATATTTTAAAAAATTAGATGAAGAAGAAATTAAATACTTCCTACATGGAAATAAAGAGATTAATAAAATCAATGACAATAAAAGTCCTTATACAAATATAATTGAATATAAAATACTTAATGAACAAGAATTGAAATCTGAAGTAATTAATTGGTTATCTAATAATTTTAAAACAAGTCATTACGTTAAAGATTACGTGGAAGATGTTCAAATTATTAACAAATTGAGACATTATTTCCATAAAAATAATAAAAAATTTGATGAATTTCTTTTACAAAACAATCTAACCGAATATATTTCCTTATGGTATAATAAACACACTAAAACAAACTACAATGAAGAATTAATATTAGAAGATGAATATGGAGTAAAACAGTATCCTAAAATTAAATTATCAAATATAAAACAAGTCCTTACAACAGAAAATACTAATAATAAATTTTTATCAATTATAACTACTTGGTTAAAAGAAAATACTATAAAATCAAAGGGTTATTCTTCATCAAACGAAGAAATATTAGATAAAATCAAAATATTATTTGAAAAAGAAGGATGGGAATTTATTAGAAATTACGAGGAATATATTGAAGTTAAAGACAAAAATTATAAAGTTATAAACGTAAGAACATTTTCACAACTTATTGGTAAATCGCTTAAGAAAATATATCCATTCATTAACGATCAAACAATTAATGTGCAAAAAAACAGAACTAGTTATCCAAACATCAAAATTAAAGAACAAACCGAAAAAAGAACAATAAATAAAATTAAAACAGAACTACCTGATACTCAATATAATAACAATAACATTATTTATGAGTGGATTTTAAATAATATACAATTTACAAACCATCTCGAAGATACTATTGATATTAACATGGTGACAAAGGAAATAAAAGATAATTTAAGTTTAAACATATCTGAGTCAACTGTAAAAAATATATTTTTATCATCCTTTAATAATTTTCATTCCGAGTTTTCTAAAGATGAACTTTTAATAATGGATGATTTTATCATAGGTTATAAGTTTTCAATGTTGAATTTACCTCAACGACATATAATTTCTTCTTGGATAAATGATTATACTGACTATTCAACTAATTCAGATGATAAAATATTAATGGAAGTTTTAATGTCTAAACTTAATAAGGAATTACTAAAAAATAATATTTCTGTGACAACTGATTTAATGTACTCAAATTATCCTAATGATTTTAAAAAATATTTAATTACTGAATCAAGTTTTAACGAGATTATTTATTCTGTTTTAAAAAATAAATATTCTGAAATAGAAATTAAGGATATAAATGATGAAAAATACATTATTGGATTAAAAATATACTCAAATAAAACATTAACCAACAAAATTATCAAAAAATGGATAAATGAGCATATAACCATTGTTAAACAACCATTAATCCTTTATGAAAACAGAATAATTTCAGAATTAAAAACATATTTAAAAGAAAATGGAATTAAAATCAGAACAGGATTTGATTTAAATAATAATTTAGTAAAAGAATTAAAAGAATATTATTTTAAAAATACTAATAAAGAATTAGTAATTTGGAATAGAACTGATGAACAAGGGTTTGAATCATTAGATATCATTTAATCTTTAAAATAATCTCCCCACAATTTCTTCTTACTTCTTTAATCATTAACTATACATATCCCAATAACAATCCAATAGCAATTATCTTTTTTCAATAAATTCTGGTACAGCATCATCAAATGGATCAAAGTTTTCAATATTTTTTATTGCAGTACCTTTCATACTTACCTTATAGTGCAATGTGCTGGGTAATCGTAGTATTCGTTTGGTGTCTATGCTTACTTTTGTGTCGCATAGTCCTTTGTGGATGTTTGATATTTTTGCTAGTAGTTTATCGTATCTGGTGGGTCTTATTTCTCCTCTTACTATTCCCCATTGACCTTGATTTACTAGTTCTTTTCTTTTTATTATGTCATTTTTTAGTTGTTTGTTTAGTCCAGAATACATCTTCTTTTTTTGTAGGTGGTTTATTGTGTATTTGAACCAGTTTGTGTATATTTGTGGGTATCCGAATGGTATTGTGAAGTACTGCAGGCCTTCCTGCAGGTCTGGTACTTCTGCTGCTATAAGATAGTTTACTAGTTCTGTTCTTTGAGTAGCATCTGCTGTTAATAGTTCAGGGTCTTGTACTCGTAGGTGGTATCCTCTACCACTATATACATAGTGTATGTCATGAAATCCTAGTTCTCGTATGTTGTCACTGATGTGTAGTATTATTTCTTTGGCCTCAGATAAGCAGTGATCACATACTTCTCCCTGTTTACAGTTACAGGTTCGTATAGGATTGTCTTTAGCATCTACATCAATTACGAATTCTGCTCCGTTCCATCCTTCTCTTTTTTCTGGTGTGTCATATAGTGCTACTGATGAGTATGCTGCATAGGGCATTTTTGCTTTTATTGTTCGCTCTAAGTATCGTAGTTGATTGAATTTGTTGTATCTGTCTCTTGGTCCTCGTCCTACTCTGTCGAATGCAAATTCTCTTTGGTGTAGGTTTTTGGTGATGTATTTTGGTATTTCTTTTGCATTGTATTCTTCGTGGTAGTATTGTCGTATTTCATCCTTTGTTGCTGGTCGTAGTGTTGTCATCCTGTTTTCCTCCTTGTCTTGTTAGTAGTTTGCGTTTGCGGTTGTAGTATGATAGTGGGTTTCCTATTTTCTTGCAGTCTGTGCATGGTGTGCATAGTTCTGGGTGGTTGTTTTGTATGTTTTTGCAGTTGTTGGTGTGTACCATGGAGTTTTTCCACTGTTTTCAAGGCTTATTTTTCCTTCCCCGAATCCTAGTTTACTGTGTATGTTATGTTTTTCTTGTGGTTGGTCCTTGAATAGTGGTGGTGTGCAGTTTTGTGCTGCTTTGTGTATTAGTGGTATTATTTCTTCCAGGGTTATGTTTAGTGTTGGATCCATATCTGCTACTTTAGCATTCTTTATGTGACGAGCGTATACTCCTGGATATAGTCTTGCATAAGATAAGAATGGAGTTAGGAATAGGCTTATAGTGTAGTTTCTTCCTCCGCTTTTTATTCCGTTTAGTGCTTTTTTTACGCATGGTGGAAATGCCCGTTATGGTGAAAATAATAGTGGATATATTCATTATGTTTACATTGACACATCAAAACATGCGGTTAATCGTAATATAACTACATATAACTATGATAATAACACTACAACTACTATTATAAGTGAATATAAGCCACCTGCTGCTAATAGTACTTAGTAGGTAATTGTAGTACAATCATGTTGTTCAGAACTTTGTATTACATGCTTGTTATCTTTTTTATAAAAATTTTATTTATTATTTTACTTCTTTTTAATTATCTTATCAAGTTATTCATATCCTATGATTTTTATAAAAAATATTTGGATGGAGATATGATATCTTTTATTGTATCTGCACGTTTTTATGTGATTTTTTGTTGTATTGTATTTTTTAAAAATTTATTATTGGATTTTATACATGTTTTGATGTGTATTTACTAGTGTTTTATGAGTCTTTTTATAGTGTATAATTTGGATTTAATTAATAGTGTTTAGTTTTTTCCTTTACTTTCTTGGTATTACATATATGTTATAATTAGAAATGATAATTTTAATATTCTGTATAGTTCTGTAGTCATAGTTAATTTAGTCGGGGATGCAGGATTATTATAGTAATTCGGTACAAAGTGGGTTATCATTTCCATGTTTTTTATAGAATGTCATATTTGACGCAAAAAATAGTGGTAAATCTAGTAAGAAGACATTGATTGTTATGTGTATGTCTTCTTTTATTTCTTGTTTTTTGGTTCTTTGTTGTATATCATCACATTTTTCATGTTTTTAACATATATCTCTTTGAGTTTATCAGGGTTTGTTTTGATGTATGTTTCATGTACACTGTTTTTACTTCTTCCTTGTAAAGCATCTATGTATTCTGCTACTAGTTGTATGTTGCTTGCATGGAATTTTCTTAATGTATGTGTTCTGAAAAATCTATAGTTTCCTTTGAATCCCCATTCCATCTGGTCGTTAATTATTTGAAATTTTTTCATTACGTATGATCCATTAAATGGAAATAATTTATCTGTTAATTTTAGGTTTTCNTCTTGTTTTAAGATATTTTATTATATATTGGCTTGCTTCTGATGAACAAAATGTGTAATAATATTTATCAGTATTAATTCTTTTTAGATAGATTGTAGGAACTATATCATCTATTTCAGATAGTTCTTTAAGTATATTCGTTAGTCTTGTACTTTTATAATATTCTTGTGATGCTTTAATAAAATCTTTTACTGTTAAAGATAATGTTTCTGCTTTGGCCGTTCCACTACTAGACATAAAAAGAATTAATGCTTTAATTGGTAATGGTGAAAGATCTAATGCATCTCGTATATGTTGTTTGGTTGGAAGATCTAGATAATTAGTTACATATTGTTTATTATATTTTACATCAGGGAGATAAGGTATTTCTATTTCATAATGTATGTAAAATGTTTTAAGTTTTGAAAAATAAGTTTTAACAGTATTTGAAGATAAATCAGACTCTAAAAGATATGTTCTGTAAGTTAATAATCTTTCTTTTAGCCGTCTCTCTTTTAATGGTATTCTATTTTTTTCATCTATTTCTGCTTCTTTTATTAACTCTTCAATAGTACAATTATGTAGGTTAGTGTATCTAAGTAATGTAGATACATAACCTTGTTTTGTACTTTCTTTAATGTTTCTGTCCTTACAAAATTTTATAAATAATTCATTGTTATACATGAAATTATTTTTTCAATAAATTTAACAGAACATTTTAGATAACATAGTCTTTTTGAATTCTTTAGCTATATTAATTTCTTTTTTAATTTTATCTCTATGTGACATTATATATTCCATTAAACGTGCTATCTTTTCTTGTTCTTCTATTGACGGGATTTTTATTTTAATATCTAAGAATAGGTTCATGTTTAAATTTCTTCTGACTATGCTAGCTCCTTGTTCAGAAGATAATTTATATTCATAAATCATTCTTTCTGTTTTTAACAAATGTTTTAAAAATCCTATTTTGACTTTTTTATTTGTTTTAAATATTTTATATGATGGAGATACTATTCCTTTCTCGAATTTATCATTCACATTAATATTACCCATCCATAAATTTTGAGGACTAAATACTATTTCATTTTTAGATATAATTTTGTAACCGGTATTATCTTTACTTCCTACATTTCTATCAAAATATTCGTCTTGAAGAAAAATTCCGTTTACTGTTGAAGATAATAAGGGATATTGGTTATTCTCAGTTGATTTAATATTTATTTCATCTAAAATATCGTTTAAAGATATTTCTTCCCAATTCATATTGCTAAAAGTAATTTTTGGTTTATTTTGATTAAATGCATACGTTTGATGTATTAAAGATTTATAATAGTTTTCTAAAATAGTATACTTCTTTTCCATGAAACTAATTTTTTGATCTATACAAGTTAAGAAGTTAGCTATCTTTTCTTGTTCTTCTTTTGATGGAATTTTTATTTTAAAATTTTTTATGAGTTTTGCATTTAAATTTCCTTGTGTTCCAGTTTCAATGTATTTATGACTATATCGTTTGTAAAATGTTAAATAATAATACATAAATTCTAAACTAATCTGTTCTTTAAATATGATATTGAATATCGCTTGACTAGTTGTTAATGGAATATTATTTATAGATACAAAACCAACTGATGCATACATGGAATACAATAAAGATTTTTCAGGTACTAACCATGCAGATGAGTTTTTTAATCCTTTTTCAGTAATACTTTTTTCCGTGTAGGTTATATATTTACCTTCGTTTGTCATATCATTAATACTTAAAAAAGGTATATTTCCATTATAATATTCTTTAATACTTGATTTAGGAGTACCACCAGCTTTAGCTTTATAAATTATTTGGCTTAATTTTTTTTCCTCCCATTCCTCTTTAAACTCTGGAAATCGTAGTTCTGGTATGTTTTTATTACATTGCAATTCCTGACTATATAGTTTAAATCATCATAATAGTTTTAAAAGAAAAGTTTAAGTCATTAATTTTTTCATAAAAAGTTTCATAAATAAAAACAAGAAATTAATTTTTAATGGATTTAAATGTGTATTATAATATAAAGAATAATATTCTTTAAAAAAAGATAAAATGAATCAATATCTATTCTTTAGATATTTTAATCATTTCATTTAGGAGTGTGTGGCCAATTATTGTATCGTATTTTCCTTGGCTCATGTCTTCTGAGAAGATTTGTGTATCATCTGGTGTTTTTATACTTGTACTGTATATTGCAAATGGTACTGGTGACATTGTATGTGTTTTTATGTTAATTGGTGTTGGATGGTCTGGTAGTAGGGCTATTGTATAATCTTCATCTATATTTGGTAGTTCTTTTAATAATTTTTCAAGTATGATACTGTCAATGTTTTCTATTGCTCTTATTTTTTCAGGTAGATTTCCTTCATGTCCTGCTTCATCTGGTGCTTCAATGTGTATAAATTGTACATCATGTGTTTTTAGTGATTCGAGTGCATAGTCTACTTTGTTTTGATAGTTTGTATCGAAGTATGCTGTTGCTCCAGGAACTTCTATTACATCTAAATCAATATATGTACTTATTCCTTTTAATAGGTCTACTCCCGTGATTGTAGCTCCTTTTAGTCCATATTTTTCTGGGAAGTTTCCAATTACTGGTTTTGCACCTTGTCCCCATAACCATATCATGTTTGCTGGTAGTTTTCCTTCTTCTACTCTTTTTTTGTTTACTGGATGATTTTCTAAAACTTCAACTGAATCTTCCATTAATTTGTTTATTAGTTTTGATTTTTCATTTTCTGGTTTTAGGTTGTTATTGATTGTTTGTTGTCCTACAACATCATGTGGTGGTGTGGATTTTAAATCTTCCATTGCAATATCTGAAATTACAAATAAGTTTCTGTAACTTACTCCTGTATAGAATTGTCCTATATCACCAAAATGTTCATTTAATGCTTTTATAAGTTCATCTGCTTCTTCTGTTGTGATATGATCTGCTGTAAAATCATTGATGGCTCCATCTTTTACATTTATGAAGTTAAGACGGAATGCCACGTCATTATCATTGAGTTCTACTCCAACACTTGGTGCTTCTAGTGGTCCTCTTCCTTTGAGCATTGATGGATCAAATCCCATAATTGATGTGTTTGCAACATCACTACCTGGAGTCATTCCATCAGGAACATTTTTTGTAAGTCCTGTGTATCCTTCTCTTGCTATAAAGTCCATATTCGGAGTATTTGCATGAACTACTGGAGTTTCACCATTGATTTCATCTAATGGCTCATCAGCCATACCATCTGCTATTACTATTACGTATTTCATTGTATCACTTGTATGTTTTTTTTTATTATATTATATTATTATATTTAGATATTATATTTTTTTAGGTTAACTTAAACTTTTTTTTTAGTGTACATGATTACAACTACATCTTTCTTTACTATATGGACTTCCAGATAAGTCCCAGTCTATAAGGTCATAGTTTTCATAAACATCACATAACACATCTCTTATTTCCATCATTGCAAATCCAAAGAGGTTTTGACCTATTAATTTACCATCATCAATAGTTACACCCCATTCTAGATTGTCACTTTTAAAGACAATACATCTATCTTTTGTTTTTATAAGTTCCTTTGTAAAGTTTATGTCTGTAACAATCTTATAGTAGAGTGCATTAAGATATAATGTGTATTTTAATTCATTCCAAAGCTCTGGAGATTTACTTTTTAAGTCATTTTCTATTAATGATATGATTTCTTTTGCTGAATCATATGTTTTTGTACCAATATGGATGTGATGTGTAGTGTCCTTATAGATTGTATCATACATTTGAATGTAGTTTTTATCTTCATTAAAATCAATATTATATTTAGGTTTTCCATCCCTTGTCCATAACTTAATAAAGAGTGGTTTAAGGGTACTTTTAATTAATTCTTGTGCATCTTCACTTAATGAAGTTGAAGGTTCTAATTCTTGTGTAAATGTTGGGGCTTTTGGAAAGATTTTATAGTATTTGTCTTTATCTGTTATATTTTTATTAAATTTAATAAGATATTCTGCACCACTACCATTTCTCCAGAAATCAGATTTTTCAGGGGCTGTAGGGTATTTAATCCATGGGGGAGCAATATATTTGTCATCTGTCATTATTATCACCAAAAAATATTTTTTTAAAAGAAGTGTTTTTTACATAAAATATGTAAAAAATAGTTTTTAAAGATTTTACTTTAAAAAAAGGTTAAGAAGCAGAAAAATAATATTTAATTGTTATTATTTTTTCCTATACTAATTATATCACTTAAAATTGCAGAAGCTGTTTCTATTGAACCAGCACCTACTCCAACTACTGTCACATCTTCAGATAAATCAGTTTTTAAAGTAATTACATTTAAAGTACCATTCACTGCAAATGGTGAGCCTTGTTTAACTAGCATTGGAGCAACTCTAAGTTTACCATCGTTTGCTTCAGCAACTAATTTTATTAAATAACCATCTTTTAGAGCTAATTTAACAGCATTGGATGATATTCCAGAAATTCCTTCTCTTGAAACATCATCTAGTGTTACATCCCAACCCATTAATGAATTTGCAATAATAACTATTTTACATGCAGCATCTAATCCTTCAACATCTTGGTATGGATTTGTTTCGGCTATTCCTAATTCTTGGGCTTCTTTTAATGTTGGTTCATATTCTGTTCCTTCATTTGCCATGCGTGATAATATGTAGTTTGTTGTACCATTTAATATTCCTTGTACTGAATGAATATTATTTCCTGCTAATGATTCTCTTGCTAAGTTAATAACAGGCATAGTTCCACCAACAGATGCTTCAAATCTAAATTTAACATTATTTTCACGTGCTGTTTCAATTAATGTTTTAAAGTTAAGTGCAAGTGGTCCTTTATTTGATGTAACAACATCTTTTTTATCATTCATTGCTTTTAATATATGTGTTTGTGTTGGTTGTCCATCATCAATATTTGTTGGTGTTGCTTCAACTAAACAATCATATTCTGCCTTGTCAAGAACTTCCACACCATCAACACCACTAACACCATATTCTGGATAGTCCTTTATTTTTCCAGTTTTTTCTTTAGTATCTAGTGCTTGTTGTAAATCTAAACCATTAGGATTAATAGCAGCACCTGATCTATCACTTATTGCTGTTATTTCCAAGTCAATACCATATTTTTCTATTAATTCTTCATGTTTCATTAAAACAACTTTAGCTAATCCTTGTCCTACTGCTCCAAAACCAAGAACACATAGTCTCATCTTATTTGATGTCATTGATATAATCTCTCCTAGATTTCTTTAATTAATACTAAGTTATCATTGTCTGCAATTTCTTGTAGGCGACGTGTTGTTTCTAGACGTTTGTTATTTCTTGTCTCAAGAACAACTTTACATACAGATTCCTTTAGATCATTTCCAATATTCAAATCTATACTGGAAATTTTAATATCATCTAATTCATCAATTTTATGTACTGTGTCCATGATGTTATTTGTAGAAATATTACCTAGTAATAGGAAAGTTTGTGTTTCTTTTTGCAGTACATCATCAATTTCTACAATATCTATATTTTCTTCGCGTATAATTTCAATACCCTTTTTAAGTATACTACGATCACCTTCAAGTGTGAAATGTACTGGTATTTTTCCATCTGATGTTTTATTATCATGTTCATGGATTATTGTAGATACATTAGCACCTAATCCTGATAATGGTCGTAATATATTAACTAATTGCCCAGGTGTATCTGGTAATTCTATTAATAATTTTAATCTCATTTTGTCCATTTCCCTTTTTCAGCTACTATACTTCCCTGTTTATCAACATGTGCATTACGTAATATTTTTTCTGGATTTTTACTTTCTTTAAGATCTTCTCTTGTTCTATTTAAGTTGTCAACAATATAACGTGTTTCTTCTAAATCTGGTATTTGTTCTAAAACTTCTGAGAATTTATTTAATATATGTTCTGCTTCTTTTTGTATTTCCATTATTTAATGCTCCTTAGTTTTAAATTTTTTTTATATAATTACAGTTTTATGTTATTTAATATGTTTAATATAATTTAAATATATTTAGAAATTTATTAAAAACTTTTTCATAGCTACTGGAGTATCTTATTGTATTGTTGTTTTTTAATAATTTTTTTCTTTATTATTTTATCTATTCCTGTTCCATACTGTGCTGCTTTTTTAGGTCTATATGCAGCTTCTTTAGAAAGACCTAATTCATATGCAACATCACGTAGTATATGTTTTCTTATTTTATCATCACATGAATCTAATAGATAATCAATAGGCATGTGACTTGCCACATCTATCACATCTTTATCAAGAAATGGAACTCTTAATTCAACAGAATTACTCATAGTAGCCTTATCATCTCTTTCTAAATTTACATCATAGATGTTGTTAAGATCATGTGTTAATTCTTCATTAAGTAAGTCATGGTTTGTGTATTTCTTTTTGTATCTGTTGTATCCTGCAAATAATTCATCTGCTCCTTGTCCTGATAATATAACTTTATGATTATCCATATGTGCAAGATGAGATGTTAATTTAATTGTCATTCCCACACCTATTTTCATAAGATTTGTATCTTCAATAGTATTTACAGTAGGATAAAAAGATTTTTCTATAATCTCCTGGTTAATTATTTGAATTGTAAGTGGTATATCTATATCATGTGCTATCTTTTTAGCATATTTTAAGTCTTGACTTGTTTCAACTCCCACACTATACAATGTAGTTTTAATACCTAATTTTTTAAGTATCAATGCAATTAGAGTACTGTCCACTCCACCAGAAAAAAGTAGGGCAACTTCATCTAAATCTTGCACACGTTTTCTAACAGACCTAACAATAGCATTTTTAAGTTTCTCCTTAGCAACATCATAATCATTATAAAAATCACATCTTTTATAACAATCCCTAATTTGTATAACATCACCATTATAAATCATGAATCTGGGATTTAGGTTATAAATATCATTGATACCTATTTTTTGTAGTGCTTTTTGTTCTGATGCAAATGCAAATTTATCACAATTACTTCCATAGTATAATGGTTTAACACCTACATTATCACGTACAACAACATAGTCTTTTCCATCACTTACACAAAAAGCATAATCTCCATCAAGTAAATCAATACTCTTTAAAATGGCTTCTTTTAAGTTATCATGATAATTATGTTCAATGAGTTTTAAAATAACTTCACAATCAGAATTACTACTTAAATCAAAATCATATTTACTTATTAATTCTTTATAATTATATATTTCAGCATTAGATACTAAAACAAGATTTTCTGACATGAAAGGTTGTAATTCATCACAACCAACAATAGATAATAAATTATGAGCAATTATAAAACTTGAATCTTCACAATCTAAAATATCATTATTTAAATAAATTTTACCCCTACTATATACACCACATCCATCTGGACCTCTATGCTTTAGTGTATGTAGCATATTAATTATATCTGACTTAACATTTTCTCCAACAACACCAATTATAGAACACATAAATAATCAAACCTAGAAAAATATTTAATTAAAAAAAAGAATTGGGTGGTTAAATAGTTTAATAATTAAATTACAACGTAGTTGAGTAAGAAAATCCATACAGTCATCCATACAAGGTAATATAGAAGAACTCCATTTGAAATCCATGAACTTAATGATATTTTTTCCCTACCATATCTACTTTCAGCATATTTTCCAAGACCATATACTATTACAACAGAGATTATAACTCCGAGAAACTCATTAGTTATTGGTAAAATACCTTTCACAGTAAATAAGTATGATATTATTCCAGCAAATACTCCACCTATAAGATGTTCATAAGACATTATTGTTATTTCATCCATTTTATCAACTATTTTAAAAATTTTTCCCTTAAATTAATATTGTTATAAATTATGTATATCATATCTAATATAGTTTTGTTATTTATTATAGAAATTTTTTATAAATATCCATATATTCATCAGCCATTTCCTTAGTAGTTTTAAAAGTAATGTCTTTTACTTCATTTGCAACACGCAAATACCTTTCTTCATCATCAAATATGCTGATAATCTCATCATATGCCTCTTTAGGATTATTTGATAGTAAAAATCCTCCACCATTCCTATGAATTCGCTCACCTAGAGCACCAATATCAATACTAATAACAGGTAATCCACAACTCCATGATTCACTTAGTGTATGACAGTATGTTTCAGGCCATATTGAAAATATTGCCATTGCATGTGGATTAATATCATGTACTAACTTACAAAATTCACTTCTTTTATATGTTCCATGAAGGACACATACCTCATCTAAGCCTAATCTACCATCAACATCACCTAGAATATGTAGTTCAAGACGATTATTAACATCATACTTCTTAAGATTTTTAATAAATACTCCGCCCTTACTAGGTCCAATATTACCTGGAATTACTATTTTAATTGGCTTATTTTTAACTATTTTTGGAACATTTATAGTATCTGGTGTTTTTAGATCACGTCCATGTTCAATAATATTAATGTTGTCCTTTATTTCTGGATAAAACTCACCATATATATCTACAGCTGAGGGAGATGTTGTTATAAATGTATCACAGTAGTTAAACATGTCACCCATAGCAGCTCTCCATGTTCCCACATATTTCTTAAGTAATGGAATACCATAATTTGTTGAAATACTACACTGTCTATTTTTAGCACTCATATCAATAGGACTACAGTGTCCTCCACAATACTCTTTAGAATTATCAATAAGATTATGTGATGGACATACATAGTAGAAGTCATGGAATGAGAATATAACTGGAAGTCCTAACTTCTTAGCAGTATATACAATATCAAGTGAATGTTTTATAAGATGTCTAACATGTATAATATCAATATGTAACATTTTTAGAATATTGAAGTAGAACTTATTAAACTCTGGTATGAATGGAGTTTTAATAGTATACTCTGTTTCAATATCAAATGAATATAATGGTTTAAAATGGGATAAAAACTCATAATCTTCTTTAACATCATCATTTGCTTCAAATGAACTGTATTTATATACTTTTAATTCTTTAGAGTTTGATGTTAACATGTAAACATCCATATACTTACTTATATGTTTCATTAAATCAGTACTAGTGTATAATGTACCACCTTTACCCTCATGTATCACATACAATATACGTTTTCTATTAAATTGAATGTTATTTTCATGTTCAAGATATAATTTAATATTATCACGTATCTTCTTATACTCATTTAATTCAATGAAATTATCTATTCTGGCCTTATATTCTGGAAATTTACGTCCTAAATGTTCTCTGTTTATCTTTAATAATTCATTTTTTTCATCACCAAATGAAACATTATGATTATGGAAGATATATGTGGACATATCAATTACATTTTGCCACCCATTTTCTATTAAACGCATACAAAAATCATTCTCTTCACAATAACCTCTACCATAACTTAAATCAAACTCTCCAACATCATCTATTGCTTCATGTTTAATAAACATACAAAAACCATTACCAGTAGGTGTTGTTATGATTTTATTCTCACTTTTCTTTTCAATAATATTGGCAGTTCCACTAATACCTAATCTTTCATCAATGGAATTATTCTCATTTAAGGTAGGTACTGAAAATGCTCCAGCATTATTTGATACAGGAGTTACTGTTGCAATATTTGAATTTGTATATGCTACAGATTTCATTTTTTCAAGCCAGTTATTACTAACAATAGTATCACTATTTAGTAGTACAACATCATTACTTGTTTTACTAAATCCAATATTCACATTCTTAACAAATCCCATATTATGTTTATTGTAAATAACAGTGATATTTTCTTCATCTTCCAGTGATTTAAGTAACTTTTCTATACGCCTATCACTACTACAATCATCTATTAATAACAATTCATATGGAGTTTTAGTATATTTTTTTACAGATTCAATACATTCTCGCAACTGGTCATATGCATTGTATATTGGAATGATTATTGTAGTTGTTTGAGTTATAGCCTCAACTATGTTATCTACTTGTTTTTGTGTGTATATTGGATTTATTTTAACAATAGAACTATGTTCTAATCTTTGAAAATATTCATTTTTAAAGTAGAATATGTCACTTTCATCATACACGAAGTTATTCTTCCAACAAACATAGTTAAAACTTAACTGATCTCTGAAACTATAATTTACAACTTCACTATACCAGTCTTCCATTACTTTAATAACATCCTTATCATGATGATTTCTAAAGAGAATTCCACTAGCAACAAGCCCATTATGTTTAGGATAGCCTTCTTTTTGATATTTATCCATTTGTTTGTTAATGATTTCTGGTAAGTCCTTCTGAATTTCTATACATTTTTCTGCTTCATCATAGATACAATCTCTTTGTTCATGTGCAATTGCAAGAAGTTTATGATTTTTTGAATACTTATTAACATAATCCTTTAGACTATCATGTATATCGAAGTTTGTATCTATCCATATAGAATAATCATATTCATCTAAATATTTATGTGGAAGTATTTTATATCGTCTGGCCTTACGAACTTCATTAAGATTAAGTTCTTCCATATATCTGATTTCCCAGAAATTAGATTTTAAATTAGGATTATCTGTAAAACAGATATAATCAAAGTCATCCTCCACTACCTCTGGAGTCACAAGATCATCATAATGTCCTGTAAGAGCAGTGTAGACTACAACTTTCTTATTATCAAAGTTAATATAGTTAGATTTTTCATTAATTAATTCATTAAGTGAAGTATCTGGATTGAATTTCTCCTCACACATATCAATTATCTTCTCTTTATCTAGAAATATACAGTCATTTAGTACATTAACTTCCATGGATTTGAAAAACTTAATAAACAAAGTTAAATTAACAGTTCTAGGATGATGTAGTGCTGTGAAGTTTTTCATGTAAACTAGATCAATCTTATAATTCATAAACATATTGAAATATAATCTAATGAAATATTCCTCATCATCAATATGTTTTGTAGACCATTTTTTTATGGTTATAAAATTTCCAATACCATCATATAAGTGTATTGAGACTTCTTTTAATGTTATTGCTAAGATGTAACATTCATAATTTCTAGCTAATTCATAAAATACATCATCAATATCTAAAGTACCATCAGAGTTATATGTTGTAACATATAATATACGTTGTGATTTCTTATATGGTTTTATTAGTAAATCACATTCTTTTAGTTGATTTATAATCTTTGGAGATTTTACAAACTCATCCCAATCAGAATATATTTGAGGATATCTCTTAGATAATATCTTCTTGTTTTTCTTTTTTAATTCATTTGCAGTTTCAGATGTAAATGATGCATGTCTTCTATGATATACAAATACTGTTTGATTTCTAAGATTTATCCATCCATTTTTTCTGGCTCTTGCTGTAAAATCAGTTTCTTCACCATAACCCTTATCAAATATTTCATCAAAGTATCCTAAATCATCAATTGCACTTCTTTTAATAAATAAACAAAATCCATTACCTGTAGGAGCTTGAATGTATGTTGTATCACTTAACTTATTTAGTTGATAAGCATTTGAATTAAGAAACAATCTATCTGTACTTGTCCCTAATTTTTCAATGGAGATATCTGATGAATTAGAAAATGGTGTTACAGTAGCTATTTTATCATTAAAATATGCTGAGAAAACTAGTTGTGATAACCATTTAGGTGTTACTATTGTATCACTATTAAGAAGTACAACATCACCCTCTGCTAGTTTCATACCCATATTCACATTTTTTATAAATCCTTGATTTTCCTTGTTATGAATTATCTTAACAAAATCAATTGACTCCATTGAATCTAGAAGATGTTTTATTCTATTATCACTACTAGCATCATTAATTAGTATTAATTCATAATTAATATGAGTATTTAAAAGTACACTCTCTATACAATTACGTGTTTCATCATATGCATTGTATATTGGTATTATAATTGAAATCTTTTGTTTTAGAGTTTTTAGTATGTTTTTACAACTTCTTACATCGTATTTATTGTATGCATTTAGAAGTATGTGTTTCTTATTCAAGTATTCTGTAGTTGTGGTTGTTGCATATTTAATGTAGTGATATAGGGGATTGGTTGTTAATTTATTATATGGAATATTTTTAATGTATTCTCTTGTATTAAATATATTACTTGGATTATATCCTAGGTAAACTCCATATACAATATAGTGAATAATAGGATCAAGATTATTCAATGAAGTTATATTATTTTCATTTATATAATAGTCAATATCAAATTCTATAGAATCATATATTACATCATAATAATCCATTATACGTGCTTTATTATCTAGTCCTACTAAATCATCATAATCTATTCTAGCATATCTATACAATCTTTTTTCCTTAATACCAAATCTTAAAAAATGAATCAATGGATTCATATTAGAAAGTTGTACATCCTTATATAAATCCATGTACCATTTTGGATTAAAATATTTACTGGTAGGATATTCTTCTTTTCTTCCATTTTTTAAGAAATAATCAATAGGATCATCATCCTCTTTTATATTAGGATTATGTTTTCTGTAGAATGTTTCATTGAAATATTTTGACTGTTCAATTAATTTATAATTAGATTCATAGCTAAATGTCTTATTATTTTTAGAATTATTTATAGTATCACATCCTATTGATTAAAAATTCCTATTTTTTATATATTATTTATATATCTTTTAATTAATTTAAAAGTAACTTTAAGAAAGTAGGTATAAAATAAGCACAAGTTTTTAAAAAGAGATTCTTTCACTAAAGAAAAATAGTAACTGAAGGAGTTCCTTCAATTATATCTTTCTCTAAAAAAACATAAGAAATTAAAATTCACAAAAAAATAAAAACAACATAAAAAAATATTAAATAACCTTAAAAAAAGGTTCAATATTATTTTGGCTGCTAATATTATTTTTTCATAGTATTAACTTAAATTAATACAATTTTTACTCTCTTATCTAGATTATTTAAATGTTTAGTATTTTTTTTAAAAAAATAGTACTAAAAAAATCCATGATAACATAGTTTTTTTTCTGTTGTATGATAAAATAGGTCTTTTTTCAAATATTCTAAAAAAATAAGTGAAAATACATGAATTTAGTATTTTCCACTTTCAATTTCATCCCTTGTTAAATCCCATATTGCTTGTTTATAACCGAATTTCTCACGTTCAGAAGAACTCCATCTATTTTTAACAAACATTAAATCATGATGTTTATCAGATTTTTCTTGAAGTTGTGTTGTTGCTTTTTGTAGTTTATGATATACAATAGCATTAGAAACATGATAAATCTTATAATTTAATACATTTCTTATGAAATTAGAGTAAATCACATCAGATCTATAATGTCTTCCATTTTCAGCATCAAGTCCTAATGATTTATCATATACATCACGTCGTATATATACACAGAAAAATGCTACAAAGGAAACCTCTGTATAAATACCATTATGATATAATGGTAGGTTAATTACATTTTTATGATGGGCTGATAAATTCACATCACACATGTATTGAGGATTTGCATAGGGAACATGAACATCTATTGTTTTTGTATTGGCAGGAAGTACTTGTTGTGGAACTGTAATTCCACAATTTTCCAGAGTATATGCAGCTTCTTGTAAGTATTCCATTGCACCTTCAGTAAATACTGCATCATTATTTAGAAGAACAATATCATTATCCTTTTTAGCTATTTCTATTGCCTGATTAACAGCGTATGTGAATCCATAATTTTCATGGTTTAAGATTAGTTTTATCTTATTTTCCAGTTTAAGTTTTCTTAGATAATTTTTAACATCATATGATGAATTATTATCAACAACCACCACTTCAACATATTTAGAATCTAATTTAAATAAACTCTCAAGACATATTTTAAGATCATCCAATGCTTCATAACTAGGAATTATTACAGAAACACCTCTTGTTAGTTTAGGAGCTCTTTTACCAATTTTTTCTAAACGTTTTTCTTGTTTTTCATGAACTTGTTTTATTGTATAACTTAATTCAGGATTACTTGTAATAGTATTATCAGCTAAATCAAAGTAATAATTTGATAATATAACAGGTACGGAATATGTTTTTGCAAAGGTGGAATATTTAAGTATTAAATCCCAGTCAACACATTTAACTAATGATTCATCAAATCCACCATATTTAAGATAAACATCTCTTGTATGAGCATAGGCATTTAAATCAATATAATTTCTATTAGAAAGAAGTCCCTTATTTAGGGGTGCAAATCTCACATATTTAAGATTAGTTTTACTTTCCTCAAATACATATTGACCACAATACAATGCACTTGCATCTTTATTTACTCTAAAAGCACCTACCATGGCTGAAATATATCTATTATCCCAATCATTATCAGAATCAAGATACATGAT
This sequence comes from Methanosphaera sp. DEW79, assembly GCF_003266085.1. NCBI lineage: Archaea > Methanobacteriati > Methanobacteriota > Methanobacteria > Methanobacteriales > Methanobacteriaceae > Methanosphaera > Methanosphaera sp. DEW79. Next base: position 18,742 of record NZ_MUZW01000025.1, read on the forward strand.
ATATTTACCTTTACTTATATTAAGTCCCTTATTTCTTGAAGCAGATATTCCCAGATTTTCCTTATTACGTATGAGTTTAATTCTTTTATCCTTAATCTTTAAAATATTCTCACATGTTTTATCACTACTTCCATCATCAATAATTATTAATTCAAAGTTCTTATATGTTTGATTTAGTACTGATTTAATAGCATTTGTTATTAAGCCTTCCCTATTATATACAGGCATTATAATAGATACTAGTGGTTTTTCTTCAGGTACTTGTTTTATAAGATAATTTGCAATATTTTCCATTGTTGCAAAGATTTTCTTATCAGATTCATTAAAGGGGAATGCTACTATTGGATTTGTTATAGAATATGATGTGTATCTTGAAAATTTATTTTCAAAGTCAGGTTTTTGCCATTTAAATGTTAATTTATCTAGTATAAATCCATCAGTATCTTTTAATAAAATCTCATGTTCAATACCATCAAGAAAATCCATTGGAATTGTAAATTTAAATGCATGTTTTCCTTCATTAATACCATTTCTTTTTAAGTCTGCCCTGTAATTTGAAGGTTTTATTGTGAATTTTATATTATCTATTGATATTATAACGTTTATTGGATGATTGTTTCCAATTTCTGCAGCCCAACCTGAAAGCTTATCCTTTGAAGGCTTATTAAACAATCCTTTTATTTTTCTATTTTTAGTTTTATTTCTTTTTGGTTTCGTTGTTATATTTTTATTTTCAAATTGAGGTATGTTTTCATGGTGTGGAAGGGATATTTTTCTATTTTCACTTTTTCCATATAATAGATAGTGGATTAATGGATTTATTTTTAATGATTTTAAATCGGGATTTAATTTAATATATTCTTCTGAATTAAATAATGGTGATGGATTGTATCCTTTTTTACTTCCATAGTATATGTAGTGTAATAATACATCCATTCCATCTTTTCTTACTGATTCATGCTTATTTAAATAATAACCTACATTAAATAAGTCACTTTTTTTCATTGCATTATAACCTTTAACAGTTAATAACATGTTTTTAAATCCACCACAACGACTCTGATTTAAAAATAATGATAATGGATATAATTTTGATGTTAATCTTTGTTTAATTGATCTGTTATTGTTATTGTTGTATGATTCTTCATATATTGCAGATAAAAGTTTATTATAATCTGCAGTGTTATCTATATTGTTATTAACTATTTTTACCACCTCATATATTCAACTTTAATTAATTATTTAATTGAAATATAGAAATACATACCATTAATATCTTTCTGTATGATGCTTTTAAAAATAAAACTTTTAGAAACTAAGCATTCATCTATATTTATGTTTAGATTATTATATTAAAGTATTTTTTTATTTTATTAAATAATTATAGAAACTTATTTAATTTTAATAAAACTAAAATAGTTATTAAGAGTAGCACATATAATAAATCAAAAAAATAATTATTTCATGATTCTTTAAGTTAGTTCTTAAATACTAGAAAAACAATCTAAGATATGATTTAATTAATTAAGGGACAAAAAAAGGGATAAGATAACATGTCATTTATATCTAAAATAGAACAAAAATTGTTGAATTTAAGTGATAGTTATATTTTTTATAAAAATAATTATGAAAAATTAACTACACTAAATAACAACAAAAATGAAACAATAAAGGCACTTAAACAAGAAAATGATTTATTAACTAAGAAAAATGAAACTGATCTAAGAAATAACACACATCTAACTGATGTGAATGAAAAACTCATCAAAGAACATAAATCATTAAACAAGGATATAGTACGGCTTGAAGAGGAAAAAAAATCTTTATTAAATGAAAATATACAAAAAGATAAAACTCAAGCAGTGTATAAAAGTAACTTTGAAAAATTATCTCTTTTAAATGAAAATAAGAATGAAACTATTTCAACACTTAAACAAGAGAATGAAATGTTACTTGAAGAAAATGCAAGATTATCCCAAGAAAATAACAATCTTCTAAGAATAAATAGAGACATGGCAGAATTAAATAAAAAATATGCTATTATTAGTGAAAATATAAAGTCAATAAATGAGAATATAGCTTCAAAATTCAATGAAGTAAATAAACAATACTCTGCACTTGTTAATAAGATAGACTTTAACTTCGTTAATACATATAACAATATTAAAGAAATTAAAGATGTTAGTACTATAATGAATGATAACATAGATGAAATTAAAAAAATAGAAAAATAAGAAAAATTCCTTTTTTTAGTTCTTTCTCTTTTTTTTACTTATTCTGATTTTATTATGGGAATATTTGTATTAATAATGCCCTTTTTATCATTGATATTATATTCTACATTTATCATATGATTTTTATCTTCATAGAAATTAACATTATCATCTAAATACTTTGTTTTAAAGAGCTTTGTCCAAAGAAGTGTGTTGTAAATAGTATCACTTTTTTCAACAATACCTGAAATCATATTCATATTATCCTTACGTATAGATCTAAACATGTTTTTTATAGCAGTGTTAACATAGAATAATTCTGGATTTAAAAACATAACATATGGTGTTGTAATATAGTTTGGAATTATATTATATAGTTGTGTTTCATCATAATCTCTATTTGTTCTAATATATTCTATATTAGGAAATATCTTTGAGTACTTCTTAATATTCATTGTATCAGTAATTTTTGAATTATTATCAATAAATACAAGTCTTAATAAAGGAAATTCAAAGGTTTGTTCTGCTATATTATGAATAACTTCAAATATTTCCTTCTCTAACATATTTCTAGCATATATTACTATGGATATTGGTATGGTTATCCTACTTTTATCAGGTTTATCAATTGATTCTTTAATATATGTGTAGTAGAGTAGGTTATTCTTATTAAGTGACTGTATAATATCCTTATCAAGATGATTTTTTCCAATACATTCTCCTATAAACTCTTGTGTAGATTTAAAATATTCTAGCATATATTGTGAATCTATTTTATATAATGTTTTTCTTAAAATATCCATCATATAATTATAGAATTTTTCATGATATGCTTCATATAATGGTGTTACTTGTCTAAATATATTTAACATATCCTTAAGCATGGAAATATTATCACACATTGTATTATCTCTACATGCATCATATGTTTTTTCATGTATTCTTTGATTATAATAACTGTTCACTGTTATTTTCACATTTTTAGCTTTTAAAAATGTGATTATTGAAAATAAATTATCACAGTAAGTTCTTCTTGGATTAAATCTAATACTGTTATTTTTAATAAATGATGTTAAGTATAGTTTACCTGTAGCACTAGAATAATTTTTAAATAAAACTGATAAATCAATATTAGTATTTTTAATAAGTTTATTTTCATATTCTTTTAGATAATCATAGGTAGTATCGTTTTTATTCTCAATTTTTGACTCTTTTTTAGTGTATAATGTTCTATTAAAGAAGAAAATGTCGAGATTATTTTCTTGGGATATTTTTGTAGCAGTATCTAATGCCATACTATCTAGCCAGTCATCACAGTCAACAAAAGTAAGGTACTTACCTTTTGCATATTTTATTCCAATATTTCTTGTTGCACTAACTCCATGATTTTCCTTTATATGAATAACACGCATACGTTTATCAATTTTAGAATGTTGTTTTAATATGTTAAGAGAGTTATCTGTTGAATTGTCATCAATACAAATAATTTCCATATTTTTAAGACTCTGATCATGTATACTATTTAAACAACTGTTAAGATATCTTTCACCATTATACACTGGAATTATTACAGATACAAGAATATCATCAAAATCTTTACTATATATGTCTTTTCTAGGTTTTTCTATTGGATTTGTCTTAAATATGAGTTTTTCATTTCTAAAATCAATATATTCATAGTATGCATTAGTATAATCATTATTTGCAATGTGTTTTATTATTTTATGATATTTATGATTTTTTCGTGTTTTATTATTTGAGACATACTCTTTAAAGAATACATGTAAATCTTCTACAAAATTCTTAAATTCATCCCTATCAAGTGTGGTATTTAATACATATTTAGTAATATAATTAACATCATCTAATAAAATATGACAAGCTTCGGGTAATTCTTTCTTAAATAACTCATAACAATAAGTATAAACTTTTATTAATATTTTGAGTTTATCATAAGAATAATCTAAGCTTTTTGAGAAACCATTTGTTGTATCTCTGTTATATATAACAATTGGTTCATTAACAAATATAATTCCATTAGCCTTAAATAAGATTTTGAAATTAAATATTTTATCAGAACTTATTTTTAAACCTTCTTCAAATTCCAAATTATTTTCAATAAGAAAACTTCTTCTATATATTTTAGTACAGAGGTATGGAGAAATTCCTAGAAGATTAGGATTTTCATCTATGGTTCTAATCTTTGTTTTATAATGAATTATATTTTGGTTTTCCCAGTTAACTTTTTTATTTGTGTATGTGTCAATGTAATTACCATTAACAACATCCACATCTTCTGCTTCAATTATATTGTATAGAAATTCACAAGTATTACTAAGATATTTATCATCATCATCTAAAAACATCACATACTTACCAGTTGCATGTTTTAGACCGTTATTACGTGTTGGACCATCATATTTTTTTTGTTTATTATTAAATAATAATACATTAGAATATTTATTTTTATATTCTTTAATTAAATCAACACCACTTGTTTTTGTTGACTTATCATTTACAAATATAATTTCTAGTTTTTCAAAACCTATTGTTTGATTTAATAAAGAATCAAATGCTTCTTTAATATCATCTTTTGTAGTATTATATACAGGTATTATAATTGAAATTAAAGGTATTTCTTTAGGTTTTTTCTGAATAATGTCACTTATTTTAGAAAATAATGCCATGGTAATCACTCTTTTTTAAGTATTATAATTGGAACATTCACTATTCCCTTTCTATTATACATCCTCTTTTCAACAAAAATATCATTTTCTTTCATATAAAACTTAATATTTGCTTCTTTTAAGAATTTAATCTTAAATATCTTTGTCCATATTAACTCATTAGAACCATCATCACCACTATCTTCAATAATACCTGATGCAACATGCATATTACCCTTACGTACAGTTCTGAAAATATATTTTATGGTATTTGGTATGTATGAATATTTTTTATTATAAAACATCACAAACTGTGTGTCAATATCATCTATTAATTTATTATATAGTTTATCTTCATCTAAATTATTATCAACTACCATGTACTCAATATTTGGATATATCTTTGTATAATTCTTAATAACATGTTCTACATCACTATTCTTCGATGCATACTCAATAACAAACAACACTTCAATAAAAGAAAATCCAAAACTTTGATTTATTAAATTAGAAACTACTCTATTTATTTTATCAATACTATATTTATCACATTTAACAACAACAGTCACAGGCCTATTTGGAATAATATTCTTTTGTAGTTTAGTTATAGGATAATTCTTACTTTTAAGAGAGGAGATAACATAATTATAGAATTCCCTGTGTTCTTTACTAATATTTTTAATTATAATATCATTGAGTTCATATTTAATAATACAACATTCAACAATAGCTTGTATCTGAATAAAGCATGAATTCTTATATGTGTGTTCAATCTTTTTAAAGTTAGATTGTAGTATGTCCATCATAAAATCTATTTGTTTTATAAATTCATTTTTATTTGTTTCACAATACTTAAGCATATCATATACTAGAGCCATTTGATTTAAATTCTCAGGTTCCATAATACCTTTTTTAAGATATACTAGTGGATTAATTAGATAGGTGTTTTTTTCTGTTTTAAAGAAAATATTCTGATTATCTACTAGGAATTTTTTTGTAAACATCTTATTCCATATTTCAAGATCCATATATTTCTTATTATAATCATTTATATTAGTATGGGCCATGTTGTATTCATTTTCTTTCATGTTTCTAAATAAATTCTTTAAAACATGATCCTTATATACATGATTTTTATCAAGTAATGTAATATATGAACAATCTGTCATATTAATACCAATAGAATAAATATCCAATAATGACATATCCTCTTCTAGTTGAATATAATGGATGTTGTAGTATGTTTTATCATATATTTTAAGTAACTTTTGAACATCCTTTAATCTTTTAGTGGATGATATGAAAATAATATCTAAATATGAAAATCCCATTGTCTGATTAATAAATGAATTTAAAATTTCATTTAATCTACTAACTGTAATATCATCACAGTAAACAATTGAAGCAATTGGAGTATTTAGGGAAATGTTCTCCTGTATGTCTTTAATAATATTATTTTCTGAATTCATAGATTTAACTATTAAATTATATGTTCTTAGATTATTTTTACTTAAATTATATTTAATATCATCATTTAAATCATATTCAACTATATATTTTTCAATAAGACTCTTTGTTTTATTAAAGAAATCATTCTTAAATTCATTATCAATTTTCTGAAATCTATTTAAAAGAGTATGAATCATAAAATCATAGAAGGATAACTTGTATTTCATATAATAGGAATCATTACTTTTTAAAATTGAAAAAATTTCATCTAAAACATTATGAATATCCATCATGTCTTTTTTTGTATTGCTTGTTAATGAATCTGAATGTACACGTCTTTTATAGAAATATTCATCAACAACAGATACACGTCTTGCTTTTAAAAATGTTTTAATAAAAAAAGGATTATCTTCATACATTGTAGTTTCATTGAATCTAATATTATTTTCCAATAAAAAAGATCTTAAATATAACTTACCTGGAGCAGTTACAGGTATTTTAAAAAGTATATTTGCAGAGATATCATCATGATTAAAAACTCTATTATAATATTTTTCCAAGAAATTCATAGAATAAGTTTCTGTTTTATATAATAACTTTGTAATATTGTTCATGTTAATAAGTTTAAATAATAATAAGTCAAGATTATTCTCTTCAGATTTTTTCAATACACATTCCAATGTATTTTCATCTAGCCAGTCATCAGCATCAAGAAATGTAATGTATTTTCCTCTTGCATGTTTTATTCCAATATTTCTAGAAGCTCCAGGACCAAGATTAGTAGTATTGGTAAATACACATACACGTTTATCAAAACGTACATGATTGTTAATTATTTCCAAGGTCTTATCTGTAGATGCATCATCAATACATATAATTTCTATATTTTTCAGTGTTTGTTTTCGTGCAGTATTTAAACATTTTTCAATGTATTTATCACTATTATATGCAGGAATAATTATTGAAACATCAATAGAATCATTTTTTGGTGGATTATCTTCTGTTTTAGTATTAGAATTCATATGAATCAATTTTAATAAATTAATTAATCAATGTATCTTTTTTTTAAAAATCATTTTTTTGTTATAATACATTAATACTACTGTTATATATGTTTATAATTTAATAAATACTTTAATTTAATTAAAATTATAAATAATAATGGTATTAAAACATATTTTTTTTACATTTATACAAAAATATTTAAAAAAAAAATAAAATTAAATATCCAATTCAGATTTATATAACTGGCATAAATCTGTGAAAGGACATTCAATATGTTGGGGATTAATAGGCTTACAAATATTTTGACCAAACTGAACCATTAAATCATTAATTGGAAGCCAATATTCCTGTGGAACAATCTCTCTTAAAACCTCTTCTGTATCTTCTGGTTTATCTGTATGAACAAGACCGAGTCTATTGGATATTCTATGAACATGAACATCAACAGGAATAGCATCCTTCTGAAAACCAAATACTAAAACACAGTTAGCAGTTTTACGTCCAACACCAGGTAATTTAAGTAATTCTTCAAGAGTATCTGGAACAACACCATCATATTCCTCTAATAAAATATTAGATACTTCCTTGATACGTGCAGCTTTAACATTATAAAATCCTGCCTGTCTTACAAGATTAGCAATATCATCAACAGGAGCATCTGCTATTTCTTCCATGGTATGATACACATTGAATAAATTTTCTGTAGCTTTATCAGTATTTTCATCCCTTGTTCTCTGGGATAAAATAGTTCTTATGAGAACTTCATATGGTGTTTGTTCAAGAAAAGTTCTGCGAGTAAATATTTCCTCAAGTTTATCAACAATAAATTTAATTTCATCAACAGTATAATTACCCTTCATATTTTCTTTAATCACAAACTCACCCTCTTATATTCTTATTCTTCTGAAATTGTATGCATTACTTCTAAAAAGTTTGGGAATGAAATATCATAGCAACTTGCATCTTTAATAATAATATTTCCAATTTTAAGTCCAAGAACATAAAATGCCATTACCATTCTATGATCTATGTGGGAGTCAACATAACCACCAGTAGGATTACCTTTTATAATAAGTCCATCCTGTAGTTCTTCAACATCCACACCAACATTTTCAAGTTCAACAGCACAGTTATGAACTCTATCTGTTTCTTTAAATCGTGCATGTTCAACTCCAGTTATTTTAGATACACCTTCAGCTTGTGCCATGAGAATAGATATTGTAGGAAGTAAATCTGGCGCATCTTCTAGATTAATATCAAATGCTTTAAGATTACCATCACTTTCAATATGTATTTGATCATCATCCACTGTAACTTCAGCTCCCATTTTCTTAATAATATCTATAATTATCTTATCTCCCTGCATAGAATCCTTATAAAGATTTTTAACAGTTAGATTTGATGGAAGCATTGCAGCTGCTGCTAATATGTATGATGCAGAGGAATAATCTCCCTCAATAGTATAATCAGTAGCTTCATATTTCTGTGGTTCAATATAGTATGATGAATACTCTGGAATATTGGTTGTATCATATTCAAAATCTATACCAAACTTACTTATAACAGACAGTGTCATGTTAACATATGGTTTAGATACAAATGTTCCCTTTACATTAAGGGTTACAGGCTTTTTAGAATATGGTGCAGCCATAATAATTGATGATATAAATTGACTACTAACATCACCCTTAATATCTGTCTGACCACCTTCAAATCCACCTTTAACAATGATTGGAGGAGTTCCATTACTTTGTGATGATGATATTTGAACTCCAAGATTTTCTAGTGCATCAATTAAGTCTTGCATTGGTCTTTTTCTTAGTGATTCATCACCAGTAAATATTGTGTAATTTGCTCTGGGTGCTATTGCTGCAACACTACTTAGTATTCTAACACTAGTACCAGAATTTTTAACATCAATTATATTTTCTGGTGTTCTTATATATCCTGCAGTACCTTGTACAATACATTTATCAGGATATCTTTGAAATAATGCTCCTAATTGTTCACATGCTTCTAATGTAGCTATAGTATCTGCTGAATATAGGGGATCTCTTAGTATTGATTGACCTTCTGCTAGTGCAGCTGCTATAAATGCTCTGTGTGAATAACTTTTTGAAGCTGGAGCCTTTATAACTCCAGAAATTTTATTTATTTTTTCAACTTGTAAATCCATAATTATTACCTCGAAATTCATTTAAAAAAAGAGATAAAAGGTGGGGGAGTTTAGTTATTGTTGAACTTCAAGGAGAATATTATATTTCTCAGTTTTTAGTATATCAACAACTTCTCCTGTTTTACTAACAAGTTCAGAATCTACTACTGTAATGTGTTCATTTGTAAATGCAACATTATCAACTTGAACTTCACCTTTTTCATCTAATGTTTTTGCTATTTCTTCTGGATTATTGTTTGATATATAATCTATGATTTTCTTAGCATCCTGTTTAAATTCTGGTCCAACTTTACTCATAACAGGTTCAATTGCAAGTACTTTTTCATGTAAATCAGGTTTACCATTAACAACTGTGATATTATCTACCTTATTTGTGTTTTTAATATCTTCAATTGTAAGTTCTACCTTTTCAACATCAGTAGTGTATATGTTAACAGTATTTAATGGTTGATTTAATGGTATTCCTTTTGATGACTTGTATCTTCTAAGTTCATCAATAATATCAATAGCATAACTACCTACAATTTCAACATCATCATTAATTAATTCATCATTGAGTTCTGGCCATCCACCTTGATGTAGGGCCATGGAATCATTACCCAGGTATTGATTTACAGTATCAGCAAAGAATGGAGTTATTGGAGCCATAAGTGCAAGTGTAGTTTCAATAACTGTTTTAAGAGTATATTTAGCATCACTTGTAGAGTCAATATCTTCATATAATCTGTATTTTACAGCTTCAATATATTCATCACAGAAATCATGCCATACAAAGTCATATATTGCCTGTTCAGCTGTAGCAAAATTATATTCCTCAAATGCTTGTGTAACTGTCTGATTTAATCTGTTAAGTTTTGATAAAATCCATTTATCAATAATATTATTTTCAGATAAATTATCAGACACATTTTCATCTAAATGCATACTAATAAATCTAAATGCATTCCAGAATTTACGGAGGAATTTATATGCATGCTTAATATCCTTCCAACCAAATGGAACATCTGCACCAGGAACACTATTAGCAGACCATAATCTAAGAGCATCTGCACCATATTCCTCAATAACTTCCTCTGGAGCAATAACATTTCCAAGAGATTTACTCATTTTATGACCATCTTCACCAAATACCATACCATTAACTACGATTTCATCAAATGGTTTTTCTCCAGTAAGAGCATAACATCTAAGAATAGTGTAAAATGCCCAAGTTCTAATAATATCATGACCTTGTGGTCTTAAAGTTGCAGGATAAACATTTTCCCAACCTTCATTTGGCCAATTGGCTATTGTAAGAGGTGTTATGGAACTATCCATCCATGTATCAAGAACATCTTCTTCTGGTGTGAAACTATTACAACCACAACTACAAGAGTGGTCTGGTTTATCTATTGTAGGATCTACTGGTAATTGTTCAACACTTGGAAGTACAACCTTATGACAATCATCACAATACCATACAGGTATAGGTGTTGCAAAGATTCTTTGTCTTGAAATACACCAATCCCAATCCATGGAATGAGCCCAGTTTTCAAGTCTTTGATACATATGACCTGGTACCCATCTCATACTTTTTGCTTGTTCAACAATATCCTCATTCATCTTATTTGCTGCAACAAACCATTGTTTTTTAGTCATTATTTCAATAGGTGTTTTACATCTCCAACATAAACCAACATTCTGGTCCACATCTTCTTGTTTTATAAGATAACCTTCTTCTTTTAAATCTTCAATAATACTGCTACGACATTCCTTAATAGTCATTCCAGCATATTTACCAGCTACAGGTAACATTTCACCTTTTTCATCAATAGCATTGATTATGTCAAGATTATAACGTGTAACCCATTCAACATCAGTTTTATCCCCAAAGGTACAAATCATTACCACACCAGTACCATACTCTAAATCTACAGTGTCATCGGTAATAATTTTAACTTCTCTTCCATATATAGGAAGTTTCACAGTTTTTCCATGAAGATTTTTGTATCGTTCATCATCAGGATGTACAACTACAGCAACACATGCACATAATAATTCCGGTCTTGTAGTAGCAATTGTAGCATTACCTGAACCATCAGCAGCTGGGAAATTAATATAATTTAATTTAGTAGTATTATCAGAGTATTCTACCTCTGCAAATGCAATAGCTGTTTCACAACGAGGACACCAATTAATAGGATGAATATCTTGATAAATCATATCTTGATTATATAATTTAAGAAATGATAACTGTGTTCTTTTCTTGTTTTCTGGAAGCATTGTAATATATTCATGATCCCAGTCTTGAGAATATCCCATTTTACGCATTTGAAGTCTCATTTTCTCAATATTTTCATGTGTTAAATCTATACAGTAATCCCTAAATGTTTCACGAGAAACATCATTCTTCTTAATATTATGAATTTCTTCAACTTTAACTTCTGTAGGAAGACCATGACAATCCCATCCCTGTGGGAATAACACATCAAAATTATTCATACGTTTATACCTTGCAATAATATCCATGTAAACCCAGTTTAAGACGTGTCCCATGTGAAGTTTACCTGTTGGATATGGTGGTGGTGTATCAATAATATATGTTGGTTTAGTACCATCACCTATAAAACGATAAGTGTTATCCTTTTGCCATAAATCTTGTAATTCTTCTTCTTTAGTATGATCATAATCCTTTGGAATGTCATTACTTTTCATTTAATGTGTATCTCCTAAATCATGTTGATGTAAATAAAAATAAATTCAAAATACTTAAATTGAAAATCATTGTAATATAATACAATGAAATTTTACATTATAATATAATATATGTAAAAAATAGAATATATTCTTTATTCAAAAATTACAATAACTATTAAAGAATAAAAATATTAACATATACAAAAGAAAGGAAACAATCCATATGCAAAAAAGACAACTTCATTCATTAAAACAAAAACTAGCATCAAAACTATATCCTCTAGCACTTCTAAAAAATAAAAACAAAATAGGAAACCTAAAAAACCTATTCATAACAATAAAAGGATACAGACAAATAAGAAAAAACAATCTATTTGACACAGAATACTATCTAGAAAATCATGAATCAGTAAGAAAAGATGGAATGGATGCATTATTACACTACATATACTATGGAAGTAAAAAAGGATACAATCCATCAATTGAATTTAACACAAACAAATACCTAAAAGAAAACAAAGATGTAGAAAAATCTAATATAAACCCACTGATACACTATGCAATATATGGAATAAGTGAAAATAGAAAAAATACTTCATTAACAAAAAAACAAATAGAAAAACTTAGGGAAAAAATAAATAATGACAACAAAAACAAGTTACCTCTAATAAAAAAACCATTAGTATCAATAATAATCATAACACACAATGGTGAAAATCATATAAAAAGACTACTAACAAAATTTACCAAACTAAAACAATATAATAACTATGAACTAATAATATGGGACAATGCATCAGAAGATAATACAAAAGACACAATAAAAAAATTCACAAATCTAAACATAACATTAATAGAAAATAAAACAAATGAAACATTCTCCAAGGCAAATAATGAAGCTGTAAAAAAAGCAAAAGGAAACTACCTACTATTTTTAAACAATGATATAGAACCACTAGATGGATTTATAAATCATTTGATGAATGTAATATTAAATAAAGAAAATGTGGGGTGTGTAGGGGCAAGACTAATCTATCCAGACTGTTCAAACTCAAAAATAAATCAGGAAAAATCATACACCATACAACATGAAGGAATAATATTTAAAGCCTATGACTATATAAAACCAGTAAATAAAAACAATGGACAAAAATACTATACAAACACAAACATACAAGTCCAACAAATAATAGCCATAACAGCAGCATGTATGCTAATTAAGAAATCAATATTTAATAAGGTGGGTGGTTTTCAAGAAGAGTATGTATATGGTTATGAAGATGTAGATCTATGTCTAAAACTACACAAGAGTGGATATAAAAACTACTACACACCACAAGCAATGTTATATCACTATGAATTTGGAACACAGGAAATGGAAGAAAATAAAGTAGTAACACAAAGAAGAGAAAAAAATCATGAAATATTCATAAAAAAATGGAACACATACCTTAAAAAACAACTAAAAGAGGATTTAATAAACAACAACCAAATCATAACAGATAAAAGCTTAACAATAGCCTTTGTAGTAACACAAGCCCAGAAAAACACAACAGCTGGAGATTATTTTACAGCACAAACATTAGCAAGTAGTCTTAAAAGAGAATATGGATGGAACATAAAGTACTTGGAAAAAGGTAAAGACTGGTATAACATACCAGAATATGTGGATGTAATAATAAGTATGCTAGATACTTACAACATAGAAAAAATCAAAACAAACAACAAATACATAATAAAAATAGCATGGCCACGTAACTGGTTTGACAGATGGATGAATAAAGATTATTTCAAAGACTACAACATAATTCTATCAAGCTCTAAAAAAGCATGTGCTAGTATAACACAAAAAACAGGAAAAAAAGCAATATTCTATCCAATAGCCACAGACACAGACATGTTCAATGAAAATATATCACCACAAAAAAAATATGAAAGTGATTATTGTTTTACAGGAAGTTACTGGATGGCAAAACGTGAAATAATAGATTTTCTAGATCCAACACAAATAAAACACACATTTAAATTATATGGTGCAAACTGGGATAAAATAGAAAAATTCAAACCATACTACCAGGGTTTTATAAACTACAAAGAAATACCACAAATCTATGCCTCAACAAAAATAGTAATAGATGATGCAAACCATGTAACAAAAGAATGGGGCTCAGTAAATAGTAGGGTATTTGATACAATAGCATCTGGAAAACTAGTAATAACAAATGGAAATCGGGGAAATCAGGACTTATTTAATGGAAAAATACCAGAATATCATTCAAAAGAAGAACTAAAAGATGTAATAAATTATTATATGGAACATAGTGATAAAAGAAATGAAAAAATAAAAGAATTACAAAAAATAGTGCTAAATAAACATACCTATACTATAAGAGCTAAGAAACTTAAAAGAATTATAGAAGAGTATGAATTTTAATCTACTATAATTTTTTTTGAAGAATATTGCTATGAATAGTGATAGTATTAACTTCTTTTTCTTTTTGAATATTTAACTTTTGAAGGTATATCATCAGTAATTTGGAAGTTTCTTATTGTAGTTTTATTTCTTGGTTTATCAGTTATCTCTTTTGGAGGCATATAATAGTCAGCTTTTCCCTGCTGTATACCTCTATGAACAGAGGAATATTCATCTTTATTTTGTATTTTATTATTTTTTAAATATTTATTTTTTGTTTTAAACCTATTTTTAAACTCTTTTAATGTAATTTTAGGTTCACTATCTTTAGGATTTATTTTCACATCATTTGTTCTAAGTGTTTGGTTTGTTTTTTGAGAAGAAGGATTTCTTTGTGAAAATGAATAATTTACATTTACTTTTGGTTTTGTTATATCTTCATATTGTTTGTTGTTATTTGGTCTAGTTTTTGTTGTAGTTATTTTTTCTATGTTGATATTGGATAATACATTTATAATAACTTGTTTTACTGTTTTTATTTCATTAGATTCTGGATTAATTGTAAAACTTTGATTATTTACTTTTACTGTATGTAGTAATGGTTCAAATAATGTTGGTTTTATATCTTTTCCATTAATATAATATCTCACCATTATAGTATCTTTTATGTTTATAATATGGTATCTATTATTTTTTTTATAGAGTTTTAATTGTAATAGATTTTCATGGTGTTGATTTTTTATTTATTTTTACTGAATTTTTTCTAAAAATAAAAATTTTTCATGAAAAAAATAGTCTTTTTTTAATTCTAATTAATTATTATTACTTTCTTAATAAAAAGTATATTTATTTTGAATATTAAATTGTTTTAATAG